>JANXWI010000001.1 GCA_025351205.1 Deinococcus sp. | reverse complement strand
GACCTCGCCCCTGGCCTGATTTCGCAGGTTCTGGCCGCTGCCCGCCCCAGCGTTGCTCCCGGTTCCGTCTGTCTGCATGTCCTGCTCCCGGCGGGCCACCTGCCACGCCTGACCTCTTCGGCCCTACTTGGTGTACATTTTACACCTCCTGGGCTGTCAGCATTCTGACGGGGGGTCAGGCCAGGGTCAGGCGTTTAGAGATTCCTGAGAGAAGCGTAAATGAAGTGTCTGCCACTCCACTGCCCGGGGGCATGGGTTCAAATACAGCATGCTCGGACGATTCTTCAAGAAGCCTGAAGACGACATGGGGGGCCGCGTGCCGCCCGGTCAGACGCTCACCACCCGCTTTCCGGTGTTGACCTACGGCCCGGTGCCCAGGTACAGGAAAGAAGACATCACCGTGCGCGTCTCCGGGCTGGCCGAGGAGCAGACCTTCTCGTGGATAGATCTGCAAAAAATGGCGCAGACCACCCTCACCTACGACATTCACTGCGTGACCCACTGGAGCAAGCTCGACTCCACCTGGACCGGCGTCAGCGTGCCCGAGCTGATGCGGCACGTCACGCTGAAGCCGGGGGCCACCCATGTGATGGTCCACAGCGTGGGCGGCTACACCACCAACCTGTCGCTCACCGACTTCGTGCGTGAACAGAACCTGCTGGCCTACGAGTTCGGCAACACGCCGGACACCGTGGCGGCGCTGGAAACCGAACACGGCGGCCCGATGCGGCTGGTGGTGCCGCACCTGTACTTCTGGAAGAGCGCCAAGTGGATCAGCGGCCTGGAGTTCATCAGCGCCGACGAGGCAGGCTTCTGGGAAAAGAACGGCTACCACATGCGCGGCGACCCGTTCAAGGACGAGCGGTACAGCGATTGATTGAGCAGGCAGGATTGATTGACCCGGCAGGACCGACCGACCCGCTGGCCGCCGCGAAGCTTCCGCACCTCGTCCCCGACCTGCTGCAAAAGGGCCTGCGTCTGCTGCTGGTCGGGTCGGCTCCCAGCACCATCAGCGCGCGCGCACAGGCCTACTACGCCAATCCGCAGAACAAGTTCTGGCGCACGCTGCACGCCTCTGGCCTGACCCCGCGTCAGTTCGCGCCGCAGGAATATCCGCTGCTGCTCAACTTGGGCATTGGCCTGACCGACCTCGCCAAGCGGCACGCCGGGGCCGACGCGGCGCTGCCGAAATACGCCTGGGACCGGGCCGAGTTTCTGGAAAAACTGGAGGCGTATCGTCCTGCCCTGGTCGCCTTTACCAGCAAGAAGGCCGCCAGTGAGGCGCTTGGGCTGCCCACCGGACGCCTGCCCTACGGCCTGCACCCAGAACCGCTGCTGGGCGCGGAGGTCTGGGTGCTGCCCTCGACCAGTCCGCTGGGCGACAATCATTTCAGGCTGGAGCCGTGGCTGGCCCTGGGGGAGCGGATGAGGGCACGGTCACCTGAATCCGGGCCACCTGAATCCGGGCCGGCGGCTAAATCAGGGCCAGCTGAGCCGTGCGGGGCGTCCGGGCCGTGATGCCCAGCGCCGAGAGCACCTCGGTGGCCGCCCGCTCCCCGCTCTCGCAGCCGCCCTCCATGTAGCCCTGAGCGGCGCTGCTGGTGTGTTCGCCGGCAAAGTGCAGCCCGCCCACCGCCTCACCCTCGGCCCCCGAGAAGCCGGTCCAGTCGCCGGGCCGGTAGGCGGAGTACGATCCCAGCGAATAGGGGTTGGTCGGCCAGTGGGCGCGCAGGGCTGTGCCGGGGGACCGGACCGCCCGGACGCCGGGAAACAGCTGCTCCATCTGCGCGAGCCAGGTGCCTGCCTGGGCCTCGGGGCTGCCCTGGCCGATGTCCAGACCGTGCTGCCCGCCGACGAAGTTGGTCAGCAGTCCTGCCGGACCGTTGCCGTTCGCGCGACTGCTCTCCCAGGTCTGCTGATAGCCCAGGTCGGAGTAGGTGCCGCCCACGCAGTGGTAGCGGGTGCGCCACACGCGCTCGGTGAATCCGGCGATCAGCTTGGCGTTGCTGCCGTAGCTCAGCTGTGCGATGGCGCGGCGCTTGACCGGCGGCAGCTTGACGCGCAGGTCCACCTGTCGCAGCAGCGTGAACGGCAGTGTCAGGATCACCTGCGAGGCCAGCACGTCGCGCTCGCGTCCGTCGGCGGTAAACGTCAGGGCGTAGCGGCCATCCTTGCGCTCGGTCACGGCGCTCAGGCGCTGGCCCAGCGAGAGGTCGGAGGTCAGGTGCTGGGCCAGCCGCTGCGGAATGCTGCCGTTGCCCAGAGCGGTGGTGTACTGCTCGTCGCTGACA
>JANXWI010000547.1 GCA_025351205.1 Deinococcus sp. | reverse complement strand
GCCGGAGAAGATCACCCGCGACATCCCCGGTCTGAGCGAAGCCGCCCTGCGCGACCTCGACGAGGACGGCATCATCCGCGTCGGGGCCGAGGTCAAGCCCGGCGACATCCTGGTGGGCAAGACCAGCTTCAAGGGCGAGAGCGAGCCGACCCCCGAGGAAAGATTGCTGCGCAGCATCTTCGGTGAGAAGGCGCGTGAAGTGAAGGACACCAGCCTCAGGGTGCAGTCCGGTCAGGGCGGCATCGTGGTCAAGACCGTGCGCTTCCGGCGCGGCGACGAGGGCGTGGACCTGAAGCCCGGCGTGCGCGAGATGGTGCGGGTGTACGTGGCCCAGAAGCGTCAGATGCAGGTGGGCGACAAGGTGGCGAACCGCCACGGCAACAAGGGCGTGGTCAGTAAGATCCTGCCGCCCGAAGACATGCCCTACCTGGAAGACGGTACCCCTGTTGACCTGGTCTTCAACCCGCTCGGCGTGCCTTCGCGCATGAATCTGGGTCAGATCCTCGAAACCCACCTGGGCGAGGTGGCCCGCCTGACCGGCCAGAAGTTCATTACCCCGGTGTTCGACTCGGTCACGGAAGCCACCATCAAGGAGATGCTGGAGGTCGCGGCGGCAGAACGCCTCCAGGCCCGCAAGGACGGCGGCTTCGAGATCGACAAGCGCGAGCAGGAAGTGCTGCTGCGTGCAGGCAAGACCGGCGTGGTGGCCGATCCCAAGGGCGACTACGAGACCGCCCAGATGGGTCTGGCCCGCACCGGCAAGAGCATCCTGTACGACGGACGTAGCGGCGAGCCGATCAGCGGCCCGGTGGTGGTGGGCACCATGTACGTCATGAAGCTCTACCACATGGTCGAAGACAAGCTGCACGCCCGCTCTACAGGCCCGTACTCGCTCATCACCCAGCAGCCGCTGGGCGGCAAGGCGCAGTTCGGCGGCCAGCGCTTCGGCGAGATGGAAGTGTGGGCGCTGGAAGCCTACGGCGCGGCGCACGTGCTTCAGGAGATGCTGACCATCAAGTCCGACGACATCGATGGCCGTGACGCCGCCTACCAGGGCATCGTCAAGGGCGACGAGGTGGCCGCCAGCACCATTCCCGAGAGCTTCAAGGTGCTGGTCAAGGAGCTTCACTCGCTGGCGCTGGACGTCGAGGTGCTCGACCAGGGCGACAAGGCCGTGGACATCTTCGAAGGCATGATGCCCAAGCGGTAAAGGCAATCGCTGGCGCTCACCCACCCCCCAGTTGCTCCGCAACGGCCCCCCCTCAAGAGGGGCTGGAACAGATAAAACCCAATCCCCAGCTTTGATGTTTTAGCTCCTCCCCCTTGAGGGGGGAGGCCGGGAGGGGGTGGGTGAGCGAAGCGAATGCCCTCGTCTTCCGATTCATTTCAGCAGCACCGCGCCACCTGCACTTAGCCTCCATTCACAGGAGCATCAATGAAAGATTTTTCAAAGGTCCGTATCGCCATCGCCAGCCCCGCGAAGATTCGTGAGTGGAGCTACGGCGAGGTCGAGAAGCCCGAAACCATCAACTACCGCACCCTCAAGCCCGAGCGTGAGGGCCTGTTCGACGAGCGTATCTTCGGGCCGACCAAGGACTACGAGTGCGCCTGCGGCAAGTACAAGCGCCAGCGCTACGAGGGCAAGGTCTGTGAGCGCTGCGGCGTCGAAGTTACGTCCAGCAAGGTTCGCCGCTACCGGATGGGTCACATCGATCTCGCGACCCCGGCGGCCCACATCTGGTACGTCAAGGACACGCCCAGCAAGATCGGCACCCTGCTCGACCTCTCGGCCGCGCAGCTGGAGAAGGTGCTGTACTTCAGCTCCTTCCTGGTCACGCAGCCGCAGAACGCCCAGAAGGAAGGCCGCCCGCTCAAGCGCGGCGAGCTGCTGAGCGACGAGGAGTACCGCGAGCTGCGCTTCGGTCGCCAGGAGACCTACGCGGTGGCGGGCGGCATCGACTCCAGCATCCGCGACGGCGAGTACGTGACGCGCGGCCAGAATCTGGGCGGCAACACCGTGGCCAAGATGGACGGCCTGGCCCAGTACCGCTTCCCGCGCCGGGTCGAGCTGGCCTACCGCGAGGAGAGAACGGCCACCCTGCCACTGCCTGCCGAGGGGCTGGTCGAGGCCGAGACTTTCCGCGCCGGTGACATCCTGGCCGAGCTGGAAGAGAAGGTCAGCGTCGTGGCCCCCGACAGCGGCGTGGTGTTCCTGCACGAGCTGGGCGAGGACTCGGTGCTGGTCGAGATCCGTGCCGACGAGGAAAGCCCGGTGCTGAGCAACGTCTACGTGCCGCACGGCATGGAGGTCATGGTGGCCCCCGGCGAGCGTGTCGAGACCGGCACCCTGCTGGCCCAGGCCGCCAGCGGCGCACGTCTGCGCGTCAGCCGCAGCAGCAGCCTGAGCGCCGTCACCTTCCCCAAGAAGAAGGCCGTGTCGCTCACCGTCCACTGGGAGCGCGTCGCGGAGTATCCGATCAACCCGACCATGCATGTGCTGGTCGGCGACGGCAGCGAGGTCAAGAAGGGCGCGCGCGTGGTCGGCGCCATCGACAAGGCCGAGGAGATCGTGGCCGAGGCCGACGGCACCCTCAGCCTGCACGCTCCGGCCAGCATCATCGTGTCCAAGGCCAAGGTGTACCCCTACACCGACGAGCCGCTGGTGGTGAACGGTGACCGGGTGGAGCCGGGCGACGAGCTGGCCGACAGCGGCGCTCTGAGAAGCGAGATCTCGGGCCGCATCGAACTTGATCTGGTGCGCAAGCAGGTGCGCGTCATCGAGTCCTACGACTTCGAGGCCAAGATGGGCGCAGAGGCCATCAAGGAGCTGCTCGACGAACTCGATCTGGGCGCGCTGGAACTGGAACTGGGCGAGCAGATGAAGGACTCCAGTCGCCACAAGCGCGCCAAGGCCCGCAAGCGTCTGGAGGTCACCCGCAGCTTCCAGCGCAGCGGCAACGAGCCGAGCTGGATGATCCTGAACACCGTGCCGGTGATGCCGCCGGATCTGCGCCCGATGGTGCAGGTCGAAGGTGGCCGTTTCGCCACCTCGGACCTGAACGACCTGTACCGCAGGCTCATCAACCGCAACAACCGCCTCAAGAAGCTGATCGGTCAGGGCGCGCCCGACATGATCATCAGGAACGAGAAGCGCATGCTCCAGGAAGCCGTCGACGCGCTGATCGACAACGGACGGCGCGGCAGCCCCGTCACCAACCCCGGCTCTGACCGGGCGCTGCGCAGCCTCACTGACCTGCTCGGCGGCAAGCAGGGCCGATTCCGCCAGAACCTGCTGGGCAAGCGCGTGGACTACTCTGGCCGCTCGGTGATCGTGGTCGGCCCGCAGCTCAAGCTGCACCAGTGTGGCGTGCCCAAGCGCATGGCGCTGGAACTCTTCAAGCCGTTCCTGTTCAAGGTGCTCGAAGAGAAGGGCGAGGTCACCAACATCAAGCAGGCCCGCAAGATGCTGGAGCGTTACCGCGACACCAAGGACAGCGTCTGGGACGCCCTGGAAGAGGTGATTGAGGACAAGGTCGTGCTGCTCAACCGCGCGCCGACCCTGCACCGACTGGGCATTCAGGCCTTCGAGCCGATTCTGGTGGAAGGCCAGAGCATTCAGCTGCACCCGCTGGTCTGTGAGGCCTTCAACGCCGACTTCGACGGCGACCAGATGGCGATTCACGTCCCGCTGAGCGCGCAGGCGCAGGCCGAGGCCCGCATCCAGATGCTGGCCGCCCACAACCTGCTGTCGCCCGCCAACGGTGAGCCGAGCGTCAAGCCCAGCCGCGACATGATCCTGGGCATCTTCACCCTGACCCAGCTTCGCCGCGACAACCTGGGTGCGGGCAGCAAGTTCAAGACCTCACAGGACGCGCTCGCTGCCTTTGACAGCGGCAAGCTGACGCTCAACAGCCCGGTGATGGTGGCCGGCCCAGATGGTAAACACAGTGAGACCAGCCCGGGCCGTCTGCGCTACAGCTTCTCCAGCCCCGATGAGGCGATTCTGGCTGTCGAGCGCGGTCTGATCGACTATCAGGACCACGTCCGCATTCGCCTCAACGGCACGGTGTACGAGACCAGCGCCGGGCGTATCCTGTTCAGGCGCATCGTGCAGGAGGCGCTGAACGAGGGCCAGCAGCATCTGGTGGACAGCCTGGTGGACCTCGACACCGCCTACGAGAAGGATTCCCTCAAGGACCTGATCATGGCCTGCTTCAAGCGGCTGGGCATCGAGGCCACCGCCAAGCTGCTCGACGCCCTGAAGGACAGCGGCTTCAAGCTTTCCACGACTTCGGGCATCACCATCGGCATCGACGACATCGTGATTCCGCCCAGCAAGCCGGGCATCCTGGCCGAGGCCGACCTGAAGCTCAAGGAGATCGAGCAGAGCTTCGACTTCGGGTTCATGACCGACGAGGAGCGTTACAAGCAGGTTGTTCAGCTCTGGAACGACACCACCGACAACGTGAAGAACGAGGTGTTCAAGAACTTCGAGAAGAACTACCCGTTTAACCCGCTGTGGATCATGAGCCAGTCGGGAGCGCGTGGTAACCCCCAGCAGATCCGTCAGCTGGCGGGCATGCGCGGCCTGATGGCCCGCCCTGACGGCAGCACCATCGAGGTGCCGATCAAGGCCAGCTTCCGCGAGGGGCTGACCGTGGCCGAGTACTTCATCAGTACCCACGGTGCGCGTAAGGGAGGAGCCGACACGGCGCTGAGAACCGCCGACTCGGGCTACCTGACCAGGAAGCTGCACGACGTGGCCCACGAGGTGGTGGTGCGCGACGTGGACTGCGGAACCACCGACTACAGCACCGTGCTGCTGGGCGCGACCGACGAGCGGTCGGGCGAGTGGCGCAGCCGCAAGGCCAGCGAGATCGAGATGAGCATCTATGGCCGCACCCTGGCCGCAGATATCGAGGTTGACGGCCAGACGATTGCCGAAGACCACATGCTCAGCCTGGAAGACGTGAAGCTGATCACCCAGCACGCCAAGACGATTGGCGAGGTGTTCGTCCGCACGCCCTTCAACTGCAAGGTCAAGAGCGGTGTGTGTCAGAAGTGCTACGGCTACGATTTGAGCCAGGCCAAGCCGGTCAGCATGGGCGAGGCCGTGGGCGTGGTGGCCGCCGAGTCCATCGGCGAGCCGGGAACCCAGCTCACCATGCGTACCTTCCACACCGGCGGCGTGGCGGGCAGCGGCGGCGGCGATATCACGATGGGTCTGCCCCGCGTGATCGAGCTGTTCGAGGGCCGCAAGCCCAAGACCCAGGCGATTGTTGCGGACCGTGACGGCGTGGTGCGCATCGAGGAGGAGGACGAGCGGTACCTCGTCAAGATTGAGGCCGACGACGAGCAGTTCTCCAGCAAGACCGCCACCAAGGTCAGCAAGACGCTGCGCATGATCGTGCGCGACGGTGACCGGGTCGAGGCGGGCCAGCCGATGACGCGCGGAGCCATCAACCCGCACGACCTGCTGACCTACAAGGACACCGAGGCCGCCCAGCATTACCTGGTGGAAGAGGTGCAGCGCGTGTACCGCAGCCAGGGCGTGAAGGTTCACGACAAGCACATCGAGGTCATCGTGCGTCAGATGCTCCGCTACGTGGAGATCACCGACGGCGGCGACACCGACATGCTCGAAGGCCAGACGCTGGAGCGCTGGGACGTCGAGGAGGCCAACGAGGCCCTGCTCAGCGCCCTGCCCGCCGAAGTCCTGGACGCAGACGCGCAGGCCGAGGCCGGGGCGCGCACCCCTGCCAGCTGGAAGCCGGTCTTGCTGGGCATCACCAAGAGCAGCCTGACCACCAAGAGCTGGCTGAGTGCCGCCAGCTTCCAGCACACCACCCACGTGCTGACGGAAGCCAGCATGAAGGGTCAGGTGGACGAGCTGATCGGCCTGAAGGAAAACGTGATCCTGGGCAAGCTGATCCCCGCCGGCACCGGCCTGATCTCGGTACGCGCCATGCAGGTCGGCGACGAGCGCACGCTGGAGAAGTACGGCGACCTGACTGGCGACAGCGTGCCGAACCTGCCCCGCAGCGAGACTCCTCGTCCGGTGCAGCCCGCCGCGACGGACTGAGTCAAGCCACTCAATGAAGGCCCCCACCTGGGAACGGGTGGGGGCTTTTTCTTTGTTGTCGGGCGTTTGCTTTCGCTTTCAGCTTTCGCCCCTCCCCCCAGCCCCCTCCCCGTTGGGGCGGGGGAGCTTGTAAAGAGGCGTCAAGCGCTGCGCTGCTGGCACGACAGGTCGGTGTATTCCCGTCGCAACGCTTGAGCTGTGCGTGGGTTTGTCACTGAGCGATCAGACCGCTTCGCAAAGCTGGAAGTGCCGCCTTCTTGGAGCTGTCTCGTGTCTGCCTGGGCGCGGTCTGAACTCGCCGAGGGCTGTGCGGGAGCGGTTCGGCGGAACTGTCTGTTCATTCGGATGATCTACTTTTGGTCCAGAGCTTTGGTATCGGGTGTCAGGTCAGCTCACCCCTCGTTTCGGGCTGTGCCAGTCGGGGATAGGAGCCGAGAAGTCGACGTAAATTGTCGGCTATTCCTTGTCTCAGAAAATATGACCGACTGGCCCTCGGCAGTGCAGAATAGAGCCATGAGTGAGCGAGGTTCCGGTGCTGTCAGGGCAGGCAGGTATTCCTTCATTCCAGGTCTGAAATGCCGTATGCTCACGGCTCTGGCTTTCTCTGGACTCGCAGCGCTGATGATTTTTCCTGTGCAAGCTCAGACGACCCAGACTCAGACCAGCCAGACGCCTGCATCACTGCCGCCAGCCTCGCTGCGGGCGCGCGTGCCCTCCAGCACCCTGCCGCCGCTCAGGCTTCCGGCGGGCTTCCGGGCCAGCGTGTACGCCAGCGGTTTTGCCCAGCCGCGCCTGATGGCCCTGGCCCCAGGGGGCGACGTGGCCCTGTCGGACATGAAGGCGGGCCGGGTGTACATCCTGCGTGGGAGTGCTGCGGGCATCAAATCCCTGTACGCCAGTGGCCTGAATCTGCCGCACGGGCTGGCGTTTCACGGCGGATTCCTGTACGTGGCGACCAGCGACGCGGTGCTGCGCTACCCTTACCGGAGTGGCGATACAAGCGCCAGTGGCTCGCCCCAGAAGGTCGTGGCGCTGGCTGGCGGGGGAGAACATGTCAGCCGCACGCTGGTGTTCGGCCCGGACGGGCGGATGTACGTGTCCACCGGGTCGTCGTGCAACGCCTGCCGCGAGAAGGACCCGCGCCGGGCGGCGGTCTGGAGCTACACGGCAGACGGCAAGGACGGGCGGCTGTACGCCTCGGGGCTGCGCAACGCCGTGGGGCTGGCCTGGCGGGGCGGGGCGCTGTACGTCAGCAGCAACGGGCGTGACTACCTGGGCGACACCACGCCGCGCGAACAGTTTTTCAAGCTGAAACAGGGCGGCTTCTACGGCTGGCCCACCTGCTTCACCGTTTCGGGCCAGCAGAAAAACGACCCTGATTACAAGGGGGCCGACTGCCGCCGTGCCACGGCAGCCTTCGCCACGGTGCATGCCCACAGCGCCCCGATGGACTTGGCGCTGTACACGGGCCGCATGTTTCCGCCCAGCTACCAGGGTAAATTTGTGGCGGCCCTGCACGGCAGCAGCATGAACGCCATGCCGGTGGGCGACAAGCTGGTGCTGATCGACCCGGCCACCGGCGCGGTGAGCGACTTCATGACCGGGCTGCTGCACAAGGATACGTACACCAACCGCCCGGTGGGGCTGCTGGTGCTGCCGGACGGCTCGCTGCTGGTCAGCGACGACTGGGCGGGCATGGTGTACCGGATCGTCTACGGGGAAGACTAGGCTGCCAAACAGCGGGCGTGGTGTTGGCCCCTCCCCTTGACTGGTACAGCCCGAAGGGAGGGGGGAGGTTGGGAAGGGGTGAATGGGCTGAGCGTTTCAGGTGACGTTTTCTCAATTCTCCCAAGCCCTTCAGAACAGCCCGTCCTCGAAAATCCTTCTCACCTCGTCTCGTTGCAGCCCCAGCGAGAGCAGCAGCATCAGCAGCAGCCTGGCCTTGTGGGCGTTCAGGAAGCTGGCAGCAATGGCCCCGGCACGCTTCAGGGTGGCCCCGCCGCCTGCGTAACCGTACAGCGGCAGCACGGGTCCGGCGTGGGTGCGCGTGGCGATCACCACGGGCTTCTGTGTCGCCTCGATCAGCGGCAGCAGCTCGGCACTCAGGTTGCCTGTTCCCAGTGCGGCGATCACCAGCCCGTCTGCGCGGGCCTCGGCCTCGGCGTAGCCCTCGCCCTGCCAGCCCGCGTAGGCGTACAGCACCTCCACCTTCGCCCGCAGCTCGGGTGGCGCGTACAGGTGCCGCACTTCCGGTCCGGCGAAGTAACGCAGTGCCGCCCCGACTGGCCCCTGGTCAATACGCCCGATGGGGCCAGGGTAGCCGCCGAACGCGTCCACGGCGCTGGTATGCACCTTGGTCACGGTACGCGCATCGAAAATGTCGCCGCCGAAGACCACCAGCGGGCCGCGCCCTTTACTCTGCCCATGCAGCGCCACTTGGGCCGCGTCGCGTAGGTTGCCGGGGCCGTCGCCCGACAGTTCTCCGGCGTGGCGCATGCTGCCGGTCAGCACCACCGGAAAGGGGCACTGAAGCGTGAGGTGCAGAAAGAAGGCGGTTTCTTCCAGCGTGTCGGTGCCGTGCGTGATGACCGCGCCGCTCACGTCCTCCAGCCCCGCAATCAGGCGACTCAGCTCCAGCATGTGCCGGGGCGTGACGTGCGGGCTGGGCAGGTTGAAAGGATGATAAACCTGGACCTGTAGGCCGTTTAATCCACTCAGTTCGGGGGCCTGCTGGGGCGTGACGCCCGCGCCGCCGGGGTCGGGGCGGCTGGCGATGGTGCCCCCGGTGTGGATCAGGGCCAGGCGCGGGGCAGGAAAACTGGGCATCGCGCCGAGTATATCTGGCCCCTGAAATCTGGCCCCCGGATCATTCTTCTTTAGCGCCCCTTTACTGTTGTTGAATAACATAAGACATGCCTCGCCCCGCCCTGCCTCCTGATTCCTCGCCGGGCCAGCAACCTGAGCGGCAGCACTTCGTGTTTCAGGACGCCGGAGGCCGCCGCTGGCGTACCCTGCGTGTCGTGGCCGTGCTGCTGGCGGGCGCAGCTGGCCTTCTTCTGACCGTGCTGGGCGTGAGCGTGGTGCTGCGCCCCCAGCTTCCGGCGCTGAGCCTGCTGGGCAGCGCCCCGGTGCAGGAGAAGCGGATCTTCATGCAGCGGGTGACACTCAATGGCCCAGGTGGTCCGGCGAGCACGCCCCCTCTGCCCGCAGCCCGCGCCGCGTCGGGCAGGCCCGAGGTCACGGGCTTCTACGTCAACTGGGACGACAACAGTTTTTCCTCGCTCAGGCAGCATCTGGGCAACCTGACCGAACTCGACGCCGAGTGGCTGCATTTCACGGCCTCTGGCCTGACGCCCGACGACCCGGCCAAGACCTCCAGCCTGCTGGCTTACCTGCGGACCCAGCGCAGTTCAGGGCTGCGCGTGGTGCCGCTGGTGAACAACTACGACAGCCGCACCCAGGGCTGGGACAGCCAGTCGCTGGCCACCATGCTGCACGACCCGGCGAGGCGGGCGGCGCTCCAGGCGGGTCTGCTCGCCTACGTGGCGCAGGTTCACGGCGGCGGCCTGATGATCGACTTCGAGCAGATTCCTGCCGCCTCGCAGCAGGGGTTCGTGACCTTCATGCGTGAGCTGCACGTCCGCACCCAGCGGCTGGGCCTGCGCCTGAACGTGGCCCTGCCGCTCGACGACGACAGCTACCCCTACGCCGCACTGGGGGCCGCCTCAGACCGCGTTCACCTGATGGCCTACGACCAGCACGACGACGGTGGCGCGTCCGGCCCGGTGGCGGCGCAGGGCTGGTTGCAGGCGGCCCTGCAAACCCGGCTGGCTGACCTGAAGGCGGGCCAGGTGGTGCTGGACGTGGGCAACTACGGCTACGACTGGACGGCGGGCCGGGCGCGGGCCAACGATCTCTCGTTTCAGGACGCGCTGACCCTGGCGCGCGACGTGGGGGGCAGGCCAAGACTCGACGCGGCCAGCCTGAACCCCACCTTCATGTACACCGACGGGCAGGGTCGCGCCCACACCGTCTGGTATCTGGACGCCGTAAGCGCCTTCAATTCGGTGCAGGCGGCCCTGCGGCTGGGGGTCAATCAGGTGGCGCTGTGGCGCATGGGCACCGAAGACCCGCGCGTGTGGCAGGTGCTGAACGTGCCCGCGCTGTCGGCCCCCGGCGGCCTGAACGCGGGCGTGGCGGCCAGCCTGCGCCCGCTGCCCTACGGCTACGACCTGAGCTACAAGGGCAGGGGCGAGTTGCTGCGGGTGGTGTCGCAGCCGCAGGACGGCCTGCGCGCCCTGACCTACGAGGCGAGGCGAGGCCTGATCAGCGGCGAGAGGCTGGTCACGCCCGCCAGCCCCTTTGTCATCGGGCGCTGGGGCAGGAGCCACCCGAAAGACGTGGCCCTGACTTTCGACGACGGCCCGGACCCCATCTGGACGCCGCAGCTGCTCGACATCCTGAGGGCACAGCAGGTTCCGGCCACCTTTTTCGTGGTGGGCATGCAGGCCCAGCAGTACCCGGCCCTGCTGCGCCGGATGGTGGCCGAGGGGCACGAGGTCGGCTCGCACAGCTTCACCCATCCCAACCTGAGCATGGTCTCGGCCACCCAGGTGCAGCTGGAACTGGACGCCAGCCAGCGCCTGATCGCTAGCATCCTGGGGCGCGGCACGCTGCTATTCAGGCCGCCCTTTGCCGAGGACGTGGAGCCTGCCACCCCCGAACAGGCGCGGGTCTTGCAGCAGGCCAGTGAGCTGGGCTACACCACCGTGGGCATGGGCGTGGACCCCGAGGACTGGGCCAGACCCGGCACGCAGGCCATCGTACAGTCGGTGCTGCGGCAGGTGCAGGCCGGGGCCGGACAGGTGGTGCTGCTGCACGACGCGGGCGGAGACCGGGCGCAGACGGTGGCGGCCCTGCCCGCCGTGATCCGCGAACTGCGGGCGCGCGGTTATTCATTGGTCAGGGTGTCGGCGTTGGCGGGCCTGAGCCGCGACCAGGTGATGCCCAGAACATTTGGGGTGGGCGCGTGGCTGACCCGTGCGGGCGGCTGGGGCTTCGCGCTGGTGTCGGGGTTCGGGCTGCTGGTGTCGTGCCTGTTCGTGCTGGGCATCGGGCTGTCTTGCCTGCGGCTGGCCTGTATCAGCGTGCTGGGCCTGCTGGAAGCCTCCGGGCGGCGCGGCCACGAACTGCCGCCGATCCGGACGCCGATCACGGTGCTGGTGCCCGCCTACAACGAGGCCAGGGTCATCAACGCGACCATTGGCAGCCTGCTGTCCCAGCCCTCGGGCGCGGGCGGAGAAGTCCGGGTGCTGGTGATCGACGACGGCAGCAGCGACGACACCGCCGAGGTGGCCCGCGCACGGTACGGCGGGCACCCACAGGTCGAGGTCTACAGCTTCCCCAACGGCGGCAAGGCCAGCGCCCTGAACCACGGGCTGCGGCTGGCCCAGACCGAGGTGGTGGTGGTCATCGACGCCGACACGGTGCTGATGGAGGGCGCGCTGGAGCATCTGGCGGCCCACTTTGCCGACCCCCGGGTGGCGGCGGTGGCGGGCAACGCCAAGGTCGGCAACCGCGTGAACCTGCTGACCCGCTGGCAGGCGCTGGAATACATCACGGCGCAGAACGTGGAGCGCCGCGCGATGGCGCTGCTGAACTGCGTCTCGGTGGTGCCGGGGGCCATCGGGGCGTGGCGGCGGGAGGTGCTGCTCAGCCTGGGCGGCTTCGCCAGCGACACCCTGGCCGAGGACGCCGACCTGACGCTGCGGGTGCTGGCGGCGGGCTGGCGCGTCACCTACGAGCAGCGGGCGGTGGCGCTGACCGAGGCCCCCGACACGGTGCGCGGCTTTCTCAAGCAGCGCTTCCGCTGGATGTACGGCGTGCTCCAGGCCACCTGGAAGCAGCGGGCGGCGGGGCGTGCTGGGCCGCGCCGGATGCGCTGGGTGACGGTACCGAACGTGCTGGTGTTTCAGGTGCTGCTGCCGCTGATCAGTGCCCTGCTCGACGCCGCGATGCTGCTGGGGCTGGCCTGGTCGCTGATGCAGACGCGCTACCACCCGGACTCGCCGGGCCTGAACCAGCACGTGCTGTTTTTTTACGCGCTGTTCGTGGGCATCGACCTGTTTGCCGGGGTGCTGGCCTTCGCGCTGGAACCGGGCGAACGCTGGAGCCTGCTGCTGTGGCTGCCTCTTCAGCGCTTCTTTTACCGTCAGCTTCTGTATCTGGTGGCCGTCCGGGCGCTGGTGGCGGCATTGCGCGGCGGCGCGGTGG
>JANXWI010000544.1 GCA_025351205.1 Deinococcus sp. | reverse complement strand
AGGGCAGCGCCCGTCTTCTTGGTCAGAGCAGCGCCCATGAGGACGCTTGACCGCTTGAGCAGAACAGCGCCCAGCAGGCGCTTGCTCGCATGAGGACGCTTGACCGCTCCGTTCTGCCCAAGACAATGGAGGGACGCCCTGATTGTTCTCTCGTACCGGAAGTCGGACAACTGCTCCAGGCTCTACAATCGGGCGCGATGCCCTGGAGCCAGCCTGCCACCGTTCTGCGATTGACCCTGCTGCTGATGAGCAGCGAGTTCGTGCGGACCGGGCTGCTGGTATCGTACCTGCCGCTGGTGGCCCCGCAACTCGGCCTGACCCCGGCGGCAGTCGGTCTGATCTTTGGCCTGCACTACCTGGCCGACGCCCTGGCAAAAGGCCCGGTGGGCGTGCTGAGCGAGCGGTACGGGCTGGGCCGGGTGCTGCTGCTGGGTGCCCTGCTGGGCCTGGGAACGCTGCTGCTCGTTCATCAGAGACCGGGCGTGCCGCTGCTGGCCCTGGTGTCGGTGGCCTGGGGCCTGTGCTACGCCGCGCTGTGGCCGGGCGTGATGGCAGCGGCGCAGCACTTCGCCCGCCCAGGCATGACCACCCGCGCCCTGGCCGCAGCGTCGGTGAGCGTGGCCCCGGCCATCGCGCTGGGCCTGCTGGGCGTGGGGCAGCTGATGCAGCGGCAGTCAGCGCTGGCCTTTCCGCTGCTGCTGGGGGCACAACTGCTGGCGCTGCTGCTCGCGTTCAGTCTGCTGCGCTTGCAGTTGCTACAGACGCCCAGAACGCAGATGATCAGCGCGGACACGGGCACGCCCCGGCCATCCTTCCGCGCACGCTGGGGCCGGGTGGGGGTACTGCTGCCCGCCGCGCTGGCTCAGACCGCCGCGCCGGGGCTGCTCGCCACCATCTTCTACCCGCTGCTCGCGCGCCTGGGGCTGCACCTGTCGCAGCTGATCGTTCCGGTGCTGCTGGGCGTGCTGGTGGGGCTGGCGGCCCTCTGGGGCTTCGGGCGGCTGGCCGATTCGCGCCACCCCCGCGCCGCCCTGACGCCGGGGCTGCTGCTGCTGGCCCTGACCTTTTTTCTGGCCGGGCTGCCGGGATTACCGGAGCGCCTGACCCTGATCACGGTGCTGGGCGGGGTGGCCTATGGGGCCTTCATCGCGGGCTGGAACGGGCTGGTGGGCCATACCCTGCCCCCGGAGTACCGCGCCGCCGCCTGGGGCACCGTGATGGCCGTCGAGGCGCTGGGCTACGCCGTGGGGCCACTTCTCGGCGGCATCATGTGGGCGGCCTACGGGCAGGCGGGCGTGTTCTGGTGCGGGGCGGGCATTCTGCTGCTGGTCGAGGGCTATTACCTGTGGCCGGGCCGCGTGGTGATGCACCGGGCGAGGGTCGGGGAGTAGCGACCAGAAGCATTTATTTCAGCTTGCAGCCTCTTTGAATCCATACACGGCGTGTGCACCCTGTTCCAGGCCGTACAGGCGCTGAAAGTCCCGTATCCTGGCCTGCGCCTCCGGGCTGTCGAAGGTCGAATGGCCCTCGAAGGCGTGGGCCACGATGTCTTCCAGCAGTTCACCCAGTGTCGAGTCGTTCAGTTCGGCCAGTGCCTTGAGCACCTTGACCATGCGCTTCTCGACCCGGACGCCGAGTTGAACCCGTTCGATCACGGCAGCATTCATTTCTGGAACCTTTTCTGTGGACACTATGGCACGCTCCTTTTACCTGTTACCAAGTTACCAGGGTAGTAATAATCTGTCAACCTGTGCCGCTTGGTGTGCGGATGCTCCACCCTGGATTTGCTGCCCTGCTACCCTACCCAGATGACGCCCGGTTTCTACGCCTCCCGACTCTCCCGCCCCGGCGCGGTGCTGGCCCCGATGGCGGGGTACTCCGACGCCCCGATGCGCCTCCTGGCCGCCGAGCAGGGCGCACTCTGGACGGTGTCCGAGATGATCAGCGCGCGCGGGCTGGTGCTGGGCAACGAGGGGCCGGACCTGAGCATCGGGCGGCCCTACGCGGGCGAGGAACACCGGGTGGTGC
>JANXWI010000477.1 GCA_025351205.1 Deinococcus sp. | reverse complement strand
AGCAGCGGCGCGTAGGGCTTGCTCAGCACGATCACCACCGTGCTCTTGTCGGGGGCACTGATGCTCTTGATCAGCTCGAAGTCCCCGCTGCGGGGCGACTTGGTGGCCGGAGCCTTGATGCGCTCAATCGAAAACACCACGTCGCTGGCTTCCAGGGCGCGTCCGTTGTGAAAGACCACGCCGGGGCGCAGCTTGAAGGTCCAGGTCAGGGCGTCCTTGCTGGCGGTCCAGCTCGCCGCGAGCGAGGGCACGATCTTGCCCGCACTGTCGAAAGCGACCAGCGTGTCGTAGACATTTTCGAGCTGGTTGCGGGTGGCCGTGGCGTCGGTGACGTGCGGGTCGAGGCCCACCGGGTCGGCCTGCATCCCGGCCCGCAGGACGCCGCCAGCGGTCTGGGCAGCCGCAGGCAGGGTGACTGCCGGAACGAGCATCAAGGCCAGGGTCAGTCCAACCTTCACCGAAGCAAAATTCATCAAACTAGTCTTCATGTCCTCTCCCTGTGGCCTGGGCCACCCCCGAACGGTTGGATATATAACACTGTTGATCATGGACTCTGGATGACGGGCGAATGGTTCGGATGCACGGATTGTTCAGATGCCCAGGCTGTCCAGATGCCCAGCGGGCAACAAAACCAGAAGTGAAAGGGAGGCGCAGGCATCATCTGCCCAGCCTGGGGTCCAGGGCGTCCCGCAGCGCGTCGCCCAGCAGGTTGAAGCCCAGCACGGTCAGCATGATCGCCAGCCCCGGCGCGACCGAGACCCAGGGGTTGAGTTCCAGAAACGGGCGGCCATCGGCGATCATCTGGCCCCAGGCGGGCGCGGGCGGCTGCGTTCCCAGGCCCAGGAAACTCAGGGCGGCCTCGGCCAGAATGGCGTAGGCCAGCCGCAGCGTCACCTCGACCAGCACCGGCCCAGCCGCGTTGGGCAGCACGTGACGCCACAGCAGCCGCGCGTCTCTCGCGCCCAGCGCCGTGCTGGCCTCCACGTACATGGCGTCACGGGTTCGCAGCACAGCGGCCCGCACCACCCGCGTGAAGGGCGCGGCGTAGGCCACCGCGATGGCGAGCGTCAGGTTCCAGAAGCCGCCGCCCAGAAAGGCCAGCAGCGCGATGGCGAGCAGAATCGCCGGGAACGCCAGAAACACGTCCGTAATTCGCATGATGAGCGTGTCGATCCAGCCCAGGTAATAGCCCGCCACCACGCCCATGCTGCCGCCCACCATCAGCGCCAGGGCGATGCTGATGCTGCTCACCGACAGGCTGATGCGCCCCCCGTAGATGACACGGGACAGCAGATCGCGGCCATACAGGTCGGTGCCCAGCAGGTGCTGGAGGTTCGGCCCCTGCATCCGGTCAACCGGCGCGTATTTGATAGGATCGTAAGGCGCGATGTACGGCGCAAATACCGCGCAGAGCACCACGATGAGCAGCAGCACCAGTCCGGTCACGCCGCTGGGCGAGCGGAAGAACAGCCGCAGCGCTCGCCGGGCCGGAGTCTGAACGCTGCTGGCGCGGGCCACGGCGGTCATGAATACACCGTCACGAGTACACCCGTCACGAATACACCACGCGGCGATCAATCAGCCCGTACAGGACGTCGGTTACCACGTTCACCAGCACGTAGCTGACCGCGATCCAGAGAACTGCGCCCTGCACCACCGGATAGTCGCGCAGGTTGATGCCTTCCAGCGCGTAGCGGCCCACCCCCGGCAGCCCGAACAGCTGCTCGATGATCACCGCGCCGCCCAGCAGGTTGCCCACCTGAAGCCCGACGACCGTGACCACCGGAATCAGGGCGCTCCTCATGGCGTGACGGTAGATGACCACGCGCTCCGGCAGCCCTTTGGCGCGGGCCGTGCGCACGAAGTCCTGGCTCAGCACGTCCAGCAGGCTGGCCCGCACGATGCGCGTGATGGCGGCGGCCAGCCCCAGGCCCAGCGCCACCCCCGGCAGCACCACCGAGCGCAGGTTGCCAATGGGCGACTCGTTCCAGGTCACGAAGCCGTTGGGCGGAAACCAGCGCAGCCGCAGACTGAACAGCAGAATCAGCACAATGGCAAGCCAGAACTCCGGGGCGGCCAGTCCAACGAGCACGAAGCTGCTCGACGCAAAGTCGGCGGCCTTGCCCCGGTTCAGCGCAGCGGTCACGCCCAGCGGCACACCGATCAGCACTGCCAGAATCAGGGCCACCACCGTCAGCTCCAGAGTGACCGGGAAGCGCAGCAGCAGGTCTGCGAACACCGGGCGCTCGGTTCGCAGGCTCACGCCCAGGTCGCCGCGCAGAAGAGCCGCAAACCAGTGACCGAACTGCACCGGAATCGGCTGGTCCAGCCCGAACAGTCGGCGCATCTCGGCCTG
>JANXWI010000476.1 GCA_025351205.1 Deinococcus sp. | reverse complement strand
CGGGCAGGCGTGCCCAGGCGCGTCCGTTCTGCCCAAGAAGCGGGCAGGCGTGCCCAGGCGCGTCCGTTCTGCCCAAGAAGCGGAGAGAGTGAATTGAGTGAAGCATTGGGCGTAATGGAGCCGACGGAAGGCGGTTATTTCGGCGGTGGAATGATGACAAATGCTTCAGGGGCGCGGCCACAAAGGCTACCCCGCCTTTACCCGCACGCTCTATGCTCCGGGGCGTGACCTCCTGGCTCAAAGAACCTACTGCCGCCGTCCGCCTGAGTCTCGCCGCCGTGACGGGCATCCTGGTGGGCGTTTTCCTGCCGCCCGCTTCCAAATGGGAGCTGCACGCGCTGGCGGGCTGGTGCAGCGCCTCGCTGGTCTTTCTGCTGCTGTCGGCCTGGGTCTTTTTCACCACCGACGAGGGCAACACCCGGCGGCTCGCCACCCGTGAAGACGACAGCCGCGCGGCCAGCAGCCTGATCGTGCTGGTGGGCAGCCTGGGCAGCCTGGCCGGGGTGATCTACTCGCTCACGCAGGTCAAGGGGTTGCAACAGGCCGGACAGACCGGCGAGGCCACCCTGCTCACGGTGCTGGGCCTGACCTCGGTGGCCCTGTCGTGGCTGACGATCCAGGCGGTCTACACCTTCCGCTACGCCCGGCTGTATTTCGAGGAACCCGAGGGGGGTATCGAATTTCAGGGCGACGAGCCGCCGGATTACTTCGACTTCCTGTATCTGGCGCTCACCATCGGCATGACCTTCCAGGTGTCCGACACCAACCTGACCCAGAAGATCATCCGCCGCAGCCTGACAGGACACGCGCTGATCGGGTACGTCTACAACACCGTGCTGGTGGCCCTGACCATCAACACTGTGGCGGGCCTGCTGGGCTGAGGAGAGGAAAAGCGCCAGCTTTTGAGCACGGGTGCAGCGGTCCGGTCCTCTCCGATGATGGTGCGGACAGTGTTTGATGTCTCAGAGTTGATGCCGATAAACACAAGGTTTTTAGCCCCTCCCTCGTCGTGAACAGCCGCTTGCGAAGGAGGAAGGTTGGGACTGGTACAGCTTCTTGTCCAGAGCAGCGCCGATGACGACGCTTGGCCGCTCCACAGGAGGGGGGGTGGACGGGCCGAGCGTCCCAGACGACGTTTTTTCGATTCTTTTGAAGCCGAGACGAAAAACTGCCCGAACTACTGATCAAACCCGCCGCACCCGTTTTCTGAGCGCCCTGACCTGCGTCACTCTGGCCGGCTCTCCTCTGCCATAGCGCAGCTCCAGGTACTCGCGGGTCACGGCCTGTATGCCTTCCGCACGGGCTGGATGTTGCACGCTGGCGCGGCGGGCGTACTCGGCGGGCGTCTCGGAGGTGCCCATCGGCAGGCGCAACCTCTGGCCCAGTTCGCGGTAGGCCAGCAGCAGCGGCTCGCCCCCCCGCCGCGCCCGCACCCACAGCGCGGGCAGCACGCCCAGCACCAGCAGCAAAGTCAGGGCCAGCACGTAGCGCAGGCCGCCCACCTCGCCCAGTCCCAGGCGCGAGAGCAGGCTCTGCTGACGGGCGAAGTCGTAGCCGATGACCCACTGGTTCCAGGCGTTCTGAAGGGCGTCCAGGCGCAGCCGCAGGGCCGGAAGCAGGCCAGAACCAGCGTCCAGTGCCGAGACCGAATCTGGCAGGGCCGCCGCCAGTCCGCCCTGAAGCCGGGCCGGAGACACCGCCGCCGTGGGGTCTACCCGCACCCAGCCCTGACCGGCAAGCCAGACCTCGGTCCAGGCGTGGGCGTCGGCCTGGCGCACGATCAGGTACGGTTGGCCCCCGCTGCCCCGGTTGACCGTGCCGCCCAGGTAGCCGGTCACCAGCCGCGCCGGAACCCCTGCCGCCCGCATCAGGTAGGCGAAGCTCGACGCAAAGTGTTCGCAGAAGCCCTGCCGGGTGGTGTACAGCAGCTCGTCTACCGGATTATCGGAGGTGAGCAGCGGCGGGTTGAGGGTGTAGCGCAGGCCGGAGGTCTGAAAGAAGCGGTAGGCCGCCTGCACCCGCGCCGCTGGGGCCAGCCCCGACCAGCTGGCCGCCAGGGCGCGGGCGCGCGGGTTGCCCCCGGCGGGCAGAAAGCTGTCCAGGGCGAGCTGCTCGGCGGGCGCGTCCTGCCCGTACTGGAAGCGGGTCACGGCCTGGAGGTCGAACTGCCGCCGGGTGTTGACGCCTTCCGGCGCGATCAGTTGCAGGTTGCCGGTCACGCGCAGGCCCGCCGGTACGTTGACCGGCACGTCCAGCGCCAGTACCCAGGGCTGCCCGCTGGGTTCCAGGGTGAGGCGGTAGTTCAGCACTTCGCCGCTGCCTGTGGCCTGCGGCGCACCCGGGCCGGATGGGCGCAGGCTCCACCTCCGGCCATCGAAGCCTTCGAGCACCGGGCCACGCCAGTAGCGGTCTTCGGGTGCGGGCAGCGCCCCCCGGAAGCTGGCGCGGAAGGCCACCGAGTCGTCCTGCGCCAGATTGCTGACGGTGCCCGGCTCGACGGAATCGCCTAGCCCGGTCCTGCTCGACGTGCTGCTGGTGACCGGCATCTGCCACAGCGGGCCGTCGGGGCGCGGAAACAGCACGAACAGCGCCACGGTCAGCGGCACGGCCTGAAGCAGCAGCAGCCCGGACCGCCGCAGCGCCGATCTGGGCCGAACGCGGCTGGACGCTCCCCCCGGACGCGCCCAGACGGTCACGCAGGCGGTCAGGGCCAGGGCGCACAGCAGGGTGTACAGCGCCGTGCCCACGTTCTGATCGAAGAAGAACTGGGTGGCCGTCAGGAAATACCCGAGCAGCAGCAGCAGCAGGGCGTCGCGGCGGCGCGTGACCTCCAGCGTCTTGAGAGCGACCAGCAGCAGCAGCATGGCCGTGCCCCCGTCGCGGCCCGCCAGCGTGGAGTACGTTCCGGCCAGCAGGCGGCCCACCAGCAGGGCGACCAGCACCTGAACCCAGGCGGGCGGCTGTTTCAGGCCGCGCAGGGCCAGGGCGGCCCGGCCCGACAGCAGCAGGGCCAGCAGCAGGCTCAGCCACAGCGGCAACCGGGTCCAGAAGGGCAGCATCACCAGGGCGAGAACAGCGAGCAGGGACAGCAGCGGCTGGACGGGCAGCGGGACCGGAACCGCAGCGGAACGTCTGCGGCCAGCAGGCCAGCGCAGGGTCGTCACGCCCTGGGTCCGCCGGCCACGCTGCTCCCAGCGGGCATCCAGGGCCAGCGCCGCCGGGGGGCCGGGGGCAGGTCGGGCCGATCATGGCGGGCCAGCAGCTCCAGGGCGCGGCGCACCTGCGTCTCGCCCGTTTCACTCTCCAGCCGCGCTCCGGGCAGGGTCAGTGAGAAGGCCGCGCCGCGCCGTTCGGCCTCCAGCACCCAGGCACACAGCCGCGACAGCCGCGCCTCGGTGTCGCCTGCCGCTGCACCACTGACCGCCGCCGCCTGCCAGTCCAGGGCCAGCGAGGCCGCCGCCGGGGCGTCGTAGAGGCGGGTCAGCAGGGTACCCTGGCTGCCCTGGCGGGCCGACTGTTTCCAGGCGACGCGGCGCATGGCGTCGCCGGGGCGGTACTCGCGCAGGCCGTGCGGCTCCTCGTCGCCCGCCGAGCGCAGGTTCTCGGCGGCTGTTCCCTGCGCCGGGGCAGTGGGCGGCGGCGGGGCGTCCTGTTCCGGGGCCGGGCAGATCAGCAGCTGGGTGGGCAGGGCGGACCCGTCTGTGCCAGTTTCCGGGTACACGCTGGAACGCCACAGTCCGAGCGGGTCGTGGGCCTCCAGGCGCAGGGTCGGCAGCCGCTGCGGGCCGCGTTCCAGCGGGGACAGCGCGAGGATGCCGCTCAGCTTTTCACCCTGCGCCTGAGCGTCCGGGGCCTCCAGCCAGATGAGGGCTGCTCCCAGCCGCACCCCGGTGGGCGAACGGAAAGTTTCGGGCAGATGAAGCGTGGCCCGCACCGACAGCGGCGAGCCAGCGAAGGCGCGTTCCGGCAGCGCCAGTTCGGCACCCACCCCGACCAGCGCCCGCGAGGCATGCACGGCGCACACCACCCAGACGCTCAGCAGCAGAAAGGTCAGGGCGTAGCCCAGGCTGAGCAGGTAATTGATACAGCCCAGCAGCGTCAGCAGCCCGACCAGCACGAACGCGCCCCCGAAGCGGGTGGGCAGCACGTAAATCGGGAGCGGTCTGTGGGCGCTGGCCCGCCCGGTCAGAGGAGGAACAGGCAGAGGATTGACAGTGGCGGTCTTGGCGGTCATACGGGTTCCATGCAGATAGTGATCTGATCCCGGGCAGAACAGCGCGGCGAAGGTGCAGATCGTCGGGGGCGGCCCCTCCTCTTGGTCGGTTCGTTTTCCCGTCTCTGTACCGGAGGATGGCCACGCTTACCCGCTTCTTGGGCACAACAGCGCCGTTGACGACGCTTGCCCGCTTCATCCCGGCTGGCGCAAGAAGAAAGCTGCCCATTCCAGAACCGACTGGCCGGAATCCGCGTCACGGGATCGGTACGCTGTCCAGCAGCCGCGCCACCGCTTCCGGCTGCGGCTGACCGCTGCTCCTGCCCAGCAGGCGGTGGGTTGCCAGGGCCGGAAACACCGCCCGCACGTCGTCGGGCCACACGCTGCCGCGCCCCGCCAGCCAGGCCCAGGCCCGCGCCGCCGCCATCAGGCCCAGCGCGGCGCGGGGACTCAGACCCGACGCGAACTGCGGCGACTCGCGGGTGGCTTTGACCAGCAGCTGCACGTAGTCGATCAGTGCACCTGCGGCGTGAACGCCCGCCACCTCGCGCCGGGCCGCGTCCAGTTCGCCGCCCGCCAGTGCAGGTTGCAGCGCCTGGGCCGCCGCCCGTTTACCGCCAGTTTGCAGCAGCTCGCGCTCGGCGCGCGGGTCGGGGTAGCCCAGCGTCACGGTCAGCAGAAAGCGGTCCAGCTGGGCTTCCGGCAGCGGAAAGGTGCCGTGATGATTCAGGGGGTTCTGGGTGGCGATCACGAAAAATGGGGCGGGCAGCGGCCTGGTCGCGCCGTCCACGCTCACCTGCCGCTCCTCCATCGCTTCGAGCAGCGCCGACTGGGTGCGCGGCGTGGCGCGGTTGAGTTCGTCGGCCAGCAGCAGCTGGGTGAAGACCGGGCCGGGGTGAAAGCGGAAGCTGCCAGAATCGCGGCCACCAGCGTCACGGCCAGCCGTCTCGCGCTCGTAAATGCTCACGCCCAGCAGATCGGCGGGCAGCAGGTCGCTGGTGAACTGCACCCGCCCGAAATCCAGGCCCAGCGTGGCGGCCAGGGCGTAGGCCAGCGTGGTCTTGCCGACGCCCGGCACGTCCTCGATCAGCAGGTGGCCGCCCGCCAGCAGGCAGGTCAGGGCCAGCCGCACCGGAACCGATTTGCCCAGAATCACGCCGTCGAGCTGCGTCAGGGCGCGGGCAAAACTGGGGGCCAGCGTTCCGGCGGGTTCATGGGTAGGGGGGGTTGGAACAGGCGCGGCGCTCATGCCTGCAAGCGTAGCGGGAAGCGTATGGCAGGACTCTTGCAACGCTTACCGACTGCACATTTCGGTGCGGAGCTGGTCTCATCGGCGTCACCCCAACCAGCCGCGCCAGCCTGTACCCTGTAGCTCATGATCTGGAGCCTGCATTTATGAGCCGCCGCTGGGGATGCGGCTGTGGAGGGTGCCTGGGCAGCGTACTCGTGACGCTGCTGGTGGTCGGTGCCCTGGGGTATTTCTTGGTCTACAGGCCCATTCAGAACTTTCTGGCAGGCTCCGGCGCGCCTGTCCAGACGCAGACCCAGACAGCCAACGGGCAGACCCCTCCCGCCGCCCCGCAGGCGGCCCTGACCACCGGCGACGTGCAGCGCTTCGTGCGGGTGCGCCGCAGCGTACGGACCGCGATGGGCAACAGCTTCACAGGTGTGGAGCGGGTGTTTACCGACGTCCGGAATGGACAGGCCCCCAACATCATGACGGTGCTGGGCGTGCTGCGGGACGCGGGCGGGTCGGTGGGTCAGGCCCGCGCGGCCCAGCAGGCGGCGCTGGAGCGCGAGGGCCTGAACGCCAGTCGGTACGTGTACGTCCGGGGCGAGGTTAACAAGGCGCTGGGCCTGCCCGACATCAACTTTCAGCAGGCGGCGCAGGCCATCTCGCAGGGAAAGCTGCCCGACCTGAACACCACCGTCCGTCCGCCCGACGCCCGCAACGCGGCGCTGGTCGCCCCCTTCAAATCTGAATTGACCGTGACCGCGCCGCTGGGCCTGCTGGGGCTGTAGGACGTGCAGCCCAGACGCGAAGCTTCCACCACGACCCAGGGCACGGCCACCCCTCAGGCGGCTCCCGTCCTCCCCGACCTGTCCCCCGACCAGGCGCTGCTCAGGCTGCACGCCCACGGGCTGCCGGGGCTGGTGCTGCTCGAATCGCTCGGGCAGCTCACCGCGCAGTCGCGCCTGACGCTGCTCAGCGCCGCTCCCGTACAGGTGCAGCACACGCTGCCGCAGCGACCCGCCGGGACTGCCCTGTTTCCGGCCTGGATCGGTGGTCTGAAGTACGAGGCGGCGCGCGAGTGGGGGCTACCTACCCATCCGCCGCAGGGCCATGCCCAGAATTGGGGCTGGTATCCGTCCGGGCTGGTCTGGGACCGCGAGGCCGGGACGCTCACCGTGGTGGGCACGGCCCATCTGGACTGGAAGGCGCTGCTGGCTGGCCCGGAGCCTGAAATGCCGGAGCTTCAGGTCGGTTCCTTCTCGGCAGACGACCTGGATTATCCGGCGGGCGTGCGGGCCGTGCAGCAGAGCATCTTGGCCGGCGAGGTGTATCAGGTCAACCTGTCGCGCGGCGTGACGGCCACGGCCAGCGGTCAGCCCCTGGCGGCCTATCTGCGGCTGCGGCTGGACAATCCCAGCCCGTACATGGTGTACGCCGAACTGGCCTGCACCGCACTGGCCCGCACCGCACCGGAGGATGCTCATCTGGAACATGAGGTGATCGTGTCGTGCAGCCCCGAACGGCTGGTGCGCTGGCAGGGCGAGACGGTCTCGGCCCGGCCCATCGCGGGCACGCGGGCGCGGGGCGACACCCCGGCCCAGAACGCCGCCCTGGAAGCTGATCTGCTGCAAGACCCCAAGGAGGCCGCCGAACACCTGATGCTGACCGACCTCCTGCGGCACGACCTGGGCTGGCTGTCGTGTCCGGGCAGCGTGCATGTGCCCGAGTACCGCAGCGTGGAGCGCTACAGCCACGTCATGCACCTGGTGAGCGAGGTGCATGGGCGGGCGCTGCCGGGGCTGGACACGGCGCAGCTTCTCCGGGCCACCTTTCCAGGCGGCACCATCACCGGAGCGCCCAAGCGGCGGGTAATGCAGGAGATCGCGGCGCTGGAACCCCAGCCGCGCGGCTGGTACACCGGCAGCTTCGGTCTTCTGAGCGGCGCAAAAGCTGAGCTGAACATCCTGATCCGCACGGCGGTCTTTAACCAGCCACAGGAAGCAGGCTGGACAATCAGCGTGCGGGCAGGGGCAGGCGTCGTGATGGCCTCCGACCCGCACCGCGAGACCCGCGAGACGGCCCTCAAAGCCCAGGCGCTGCTGGAGGTGCTGTCTGGGCTGGAGGTGCCGTCTGGAGAAGGCCGTGAGCGGCCCCGGCAGGCGCAGAGCGTCACGCCCGGCCTGCCCTGGTCGCCCCCGCCTCTGACAAGGCAGGCCATATCCCGCCGTCCCCCCCTGCGCGTGCTGCTGCTCGACAACTTCGACTCGTTCACCCAGAACCTGGCCCACGACCTCGCGGCCCACGGCGCTGCCGTGCTGCTGCGCCCCAACACCACGCCGCTGCCGGAGCTGCTGGCGCTGCGATCAAACGCCGTGCTGATCGGGCCGGGGCCGGGCACGCCGCAGACCTCGGGCGTGACGCTGCCGTTGACCCGCGCCTGCCTGCATCTGGGGTGGCCGCTGCTGGGCGTGTGCCTGGGCCATCAGGCGCTGGGGGAAGCGCTCGGCGGGCGGGTGGTGCGGGCGGCGCGGGCGCTTCACGGCATGCCTGAACAGGTACGGCACAGCGGGCAGGGGCTGTTCGCAGGGGTGCCGCAAGGGGCGGTGTTCACCCGCTACCACTCGCTGATCGTGGAAGACTTGCCCGCGCCAAATCTGGTCAGCGCCACTTCGGAAACGGGCGAGATCATGGCGCTCCAGGCCACAGGCGCGCCTGCCTGGGGCGTGCAGTTTCATCCAGAAAGTCTGCTGAGCGGGTATGGCCGGGTGCTGCTGGGCAACTGGCTGGAGCTGGCGGCGGCGACCAGGCGGGAGGACCGTGCGCCCGCTGCCCGCTGAACTGGACTCGCCGGCCACGCTGCACGGCCTGAGTGCCTTCACCACCGTCCGGACGCGGCACGGGCAGCCGCTGCTGCTCCAGCAACACCTGGCGCGGCTGGCCGGAACCTGCGCCCTCCTCGGCCTGGAGGCGCCCGACACCCTTCTGCCCACCCTGGAAGCCATGCCCTGGGGCCTGCTGAGATTGACCGTGACCGATACAGGCACCTTCTGGAGCCACCGCCCGCTGCCTCCTCTGGCGGTTGCAGCGGGCGGCGCGCACGTCTGGATCAGCGGCCAGCAGGTTCACCCGCAGCTCGGACGGCACAAGACCGGAAACTATCTGCCCTACGTCCTGGCGCGGCGGGAAGCCGAAGCGCGGGGGGCTTTCGAGGGCCTGCTGAGCGACACCGCCGGGCTGATCGTGGACGGCGGGCGAAGCGGGCTGTTGCTGCGTGTGGGTGGCCAGTCGGGCGGCCAGTCGGGCAGTCAGTTTCTGGTGCCGGACGGTGGATTGTCCAGCGTCACGCGGGCGGCGTGGCTGGCCGAGCTGGGCGTGGCGGCGCAGGTCTCCCCCGTTTCGCTGGAGCTGCTGCGGAAGGCCGAACACCTCTGGCTGTGCGGAGCGGGCATGGGCGTCGTGCCGGTGGGACTTTGCAGCGGCGACGGCTGGACGCAGACCTATGAGGTGCAGCGGCCAGACACCACCGACCCGGCGCTGACGCCGCCCGGCTAAGTACAAGAAACCGAATACAAAAAACTGCCCAACCTTATGGATTGGGCAGTCGTGTGGTGACCCCAACGGGACTTGAACCCGTGTCTGCGCCTTGAGAGGGCGCTGTCCTAACCGCTAGACGATGGGGCCGCCTGGTGGTGCTTGTGTCCCGCCCGCTGTGCGAACACAGAAAACGGCGTTAGGAGCGGCGATCAGACTAACGGGGAACGGGGAGCTTGTCAAGCTTATTCCAGATTGTCGTAGCGGTGCAGAAGCGCGGCGGCCCGGTCCGTGCCCGGCCTGTGGTGCCGCTCGACCAGCTGGGCCACCCGTTCACGCGCCCCGGCGGCTCGCAGCAGCCTGGCCCCCAGCGCCGGATGCTGTCCCCGCACCCACAGCGGCCCCAGCGGCAGCACTGCGGCCAGCCTGCCCGGCACCAGCCCGGCGGCCACCCGCTCCCAGACCCGGTAGGGCCGCAGCTGCTTGCCGCAGTCGTGCAGCAGGGCGGCGGCAAGCAACTCGGGCGCGGCGTCCGAAACCTCGGCCAGAAGCGCCCGCGTCACCCGCAGCGCGTGTTCGCGGTCACGGGCGTCCATACCCAGATAGACCCGCGCCTCGCCGGGCGTCAGGCAGCGCACCGCCCAGGCGTCGTCGGGGCTGGCCTGGGCGGCACTCACCGACTGGCTCAGGCGGCGCAGTTTGGCGGGCAGGCTGAGCAGCTTCGGCG
Organism: Deinococcus sp.; assembly: GCA_025351205.1. Lineage (GTDB taxonomy): Bacteria > Deinococcota > Deinococci > Deinococcales > Deinococcaceae > Deinococcus. Next base: position 13,941 of record JANXWI010000476.1, on the reverse strand, counting down.
GCAACAGTTTTGGCGACATTGACATCCGCCTGAGCATAGCGGGATCAGTCGGCGGCGGCGTCCCCGGAATCCTGCCCCATCTCGACTTCCTGCGCGGCCAGCATGCGCTCCACGCTCATGGCCGCGCGGGTTCCGGCCCCCACGCTGGTCGCCAGCTGGCGGTACACGAAATCCGACACGTCTCCGGCGGCGAACAGGCCGGGCAGGCTGGTGTAGATGTCGTCGGTCACGTCCACGTAGCCGTCTTCACGCAGCTTCACCACACCCTTCACGAAGTCGGTGTTGGGCACGTGCCCGATGAAGATGAACACGCCGTCGGTCTCGTGGACCGTCTCGGCCCCGGTCTTGAGGTTCTTCAGCCGCACCGCGCGCACGCTGTCTTCACCGATGATCTCCTCGACGCCCGTGTCCCAGACGAACTTCATCTTGGGGTTGGCCGCCGCGCGGGCCTGCGCCACCTTGTTGGCCCGCAGGCTGTCACGGCGGTGAACCACCGTCACCGTCTCGGCGAACTTGGTCAGGAACAGCCCCTCCTCGACTGCCGCGTCGCCGCCGCCCACCACCACCACGTGCTTGCCCCGGTAGAAAAAGCCGTCACAGGTGGCGCAGGTGCTCACGCCCTTGCCCCAGAACAGCTCCTCGCCGGGCACGTTCAGGCGTTTGGGGTTGGCCCCGGTGGACAGAATCACCGCGTGCGCCGTGTAGGTGCTGTCGTAACCGGTGACCGTGAAGACCCCTTGGTGGTGCTCAATCTTCTGCACCTCTTCCATCTCGATGGTGGCCCCGAACTTCTCGGCCTGCTTGACCATCCGCTCTGCCAGTTCCGGGCCAGGAATGGGATCGGGGAAGCCGGGGTAGTTTTCCACTTCTTCAGTCTGGGCGATCTGACCGCCGGGCAGGCCCTTTTCCAGCACCACCGTCTTCAGGTTGGCGCGGCCCGTGTAGATGGCGGCAGTCAGCCCCGCCGGGCCACCGCCGATGATGATCACGTCTACCTGAATGGGTGCTTTCGTCATGGCCTCAGGGTAGCAAAACGCCACCGGGAACACCGTCAGCTATGCACGCTTTAGAAAGTAAAGCATTAGGCCTGTGGCGCGTGGCCTGTAGAGACGGCCAAAGCACCTCGGTGAATTCAGCTGGCCCTGAATCCCGGAGTCCTGGCCGTTCCCACACGCTACTGACCACGCGCCACAAGCAAAAAAGCACCCCTTAAAAGAGTGCTTCTTGAGTTCTGGTTGGGGCACAAGGATTCGAACCTTGATCAACGCCTCCAGAGAGCGTTGTCCTGCCGTTAGACGATGCCCCAGTTCCCGCTTTTTTCTGGATGGTGCGTGGCCACGGCCCTGCGGCCTGCCATGCAGCGACAGGGAGTATACCGGGGCGCTGGCAGGGCGTCAAGGGCGCGCAGCGGGAATCTGGCCGTTTTTTCTTGCCGGCGTCCATTTAAGGATGCTATACTGGGGCGTTGCCGCGCTCAAACGCTGGCTTACAGGAGGACAGGAGTTCATGGAAGACCAGACCCAGATCCCCGCTTCCGAGGCTACCCCGACGGGTACCCCTCAGGACAGCGGGAACATTCAGCCCATCCAGGGGACCAACACCGCCCAGGCCAGCACGGAACAGCCCACCGACGTGAGCACCGAGCCGACCTTCACTTCTGCTGCGGTCGTTGAGACCGAGGTAGCCCAGGCCCAGCCAGAGGCCGTTCAGGCCCCGGTGGCCGCTGCTCCGGCTCCCGTTGCCCCCCCAGTCGCTGCTCCCCCTGCCGCTGCCGCCAGCCAGGACCCCGATGACCGCGAGTACCCCGCCATGACCATGGAAGACGTCCTCGCCAGCGAGAACCTTCCGGGCATGCGCGAGGTCACGCGCGGCGACGTGATGAGCGGCACCGTGGTGTTCGTCGGCAACGACGGCGTGGCCGTGGACATCGGCGCGAAGATCGAGGGGGTTATTCCCTTCAACCAGATCAACGACGATCAGGTCACCCACGAGGAAGCGCAGGCCATGTTCAAGCCCGGCGACACGGTCGAGGTGTATGTGGTGCGCAGCGACGTGCCCAACGGCCAGATTGTCCTGAGCAAGAAGCGGGCCGAGCAGGATAAGGGCTGGCGCGTGCTGGCCGACATGCAGGAGCGCGACGAGGCGTTTGCCGTCGAGATCATCGAAAAGGTGCGCGGCGGCCTGGTGGCCCAGATCGACGGCATCCGTGCCTTCCTGCCCGCCAGCCAGGTCGATACCCGGCGGGTCAACGACCTCGACCCCTACGTGGGCAAGCCGCTGGACGTCAAGCTGATCGAGCTGAACCGCAAGCGCAACCGCGTGATCATCTCGCACCGCGCCATCATGGAGGCCAGCAAGGCCCAGGCCCGCGAGGCCACCATCGGCCAGCTGGAACCCGGCGCCACCTTCGAGGGCGAAGTGGTCGAGATCACCGATTTCGGCGTGTTCGTCAACCTGGGCGGCATCGACGGGCTGGTTCACCGCAGCGAGCTGACCTACGGGCGCTTCAACCACCCCCGCGAGGTCGTCAAGGTCGGCGACAAGGTGCAGGTGCAGGTCATCGACATCGACCCCACCAAGGAGCGCATCAACCTCTCCATGAAGGCTCTGACCACCGACCCCTGGGAAGGGGCCGTCGAGAAGTACACGGTGGGCCAGAAGGTCATGGGCAAGATCACCAACCTCACCAACTTCGGTGCGTTTGTGGAGATTGAGGCGGGCCTTGAGGGATTGGTCCACGTCTCCGAGATGAGCTGGACCAAGCGCGTGCGTCACCCCAACGAGGTGCTCAAGGAAGGCGACGAGGTCGAGGCGCTCATCCTGCGAATCGACCAGAAGGACCGGCGCATCAGCCTCGGTCTGCGTCAGACCACCGATGATCCGTGGTCCAGCCTGCCCGACCGTTTCCCCCCCGGCACGCCGGTCAAGGGCAAGGTCACGGGCCTCACCGACTTCGGCGTGTTCATGGAGATTGAGGAAGGCATCGAGGGTCTGATCCACATCTCAGAACTCGACCTGAACCGCGTGAACAACCCCGCCGATCTGTTCAAGAAGGGCGACGACATCGAGGCCGTCATTCTGAACATCGACCCCGTCGAGCAGCGGGCCAGCCTGTCGCGTCGCCGTGCCCTGGGAGGCGGCCCCGCCGTGACCCCCGGTGGCGCCGGTGGTGCGGGCGCGCGCGGCGGCGACTACGTGTCGCAGGGCGGCGGCACACGCAGCGACGCCCGGATGGGCACCGGCGCGGGCGCGGCTCGCACTGGCGGTGGACGCGGTGGACGGCGCGGCGGTGGAGTCGATTACGACTACAGCTACGCGGCCAAAGACGCTTCGGCTGGCAAGATCAGCACCAAGCTGGGCGACGTGTACGCCGACCTGTTCGCACAGTTCGGCCTGAGCAGCGGCGACGCGGCCCCGGCTGCCGAGAAGACAGCCAGCGACAAGCCAGTGGCCGAGAAGAAGGCGGACACCACCGCCGAGGCACCCACGCCTGCACCCGCAGAGACCGCCGCAACCGAGAACAAGAGCGGCGAGTAATCCCGCGCCTCCGGGTTCGCCCGGGCGCTGAAAGACAGACAGATTGAGGCGGCCTCCGGGTCGCCTCTTTCTCGTGGTCCTGGTCTCACACTTCTCTCTCATGTTGAAAGGGAGATTCGTTTCTGCATGCCAGACTACACTTCGCAAGCCAGAACGTCAGAATCGGAAGCGCTGCCGCCCACTGCCGGAGCGCGTGTCACGGCTGGGATACGCCCCCGACCCTAACATCGGTGCAGATGCCCCGTCTTTGCGATCTCACTGGCAGCGTCCTGTTTGAAGGTGTGACCCCGGAGGGCATACAGATGGCCCTGGAGGGCGGCACCGAACTCCGCTACCAGAGCGGTGAGGTTCTGATTCGTCAGGACGCCCACGGCGAGGCGGTCTACCTGCTGCTCAGCGGCGCGGCGCGAATCAGCCGCACCGGCCCGGGCGGGCGCGTGCGGGTGCTGGGCGACCTGTATGCCCCGGCGGTGCTGGGCGAGACCGCCGTACTGGCCGCCCCCCGGCGCAGCGCCACCGTGACCGCGCTGGGAGGGGTCCGGGCGCTGGTCATGTACCGCGACCATCTGGAGCAGGTGATGAACCGCCATCCGCGCGTGCTGTGGAATCTGGCGCGGCTGCTGGCCTCACAGGTCGCGCAGCTGCAAGACGAGCTGCTCGCCGCAGGCATCAGCACCGAGGCGAGCATGACCTGGGTGCTGCTCCAGATGCAGACCTGCCGCCACGAGGCCGGAATACCTCAGCCGGAGGTGCTGGACCTCAACACCACGGACCTGGCCCTGAGGCTGTCCAGCAGCCGCGAAACCGTCCACCGGCTGCTCAGGCGGCTGGAGGGGCGCAGGCTGATCGAGGTGCGGCCCGGCACAGTCCGGGTTTTGGACTCCGAAGGGCTGGAGAAGCTGTTCTACAGACTGGCAGAGGGTTGAGAGCAACAAACCCGGACCGCCTGAGCTGACGACAGGCGGTCCAATTCATGGTCAATGCCAAGGAGGGAGCAGGAGTAGGCAAGTCGTCTCAGGCGAAGGCTGTTCCCCTTTCCCGCAAGGAGAGAGGGGCGCTGCCGAGCAGCAGGGTGAGGGGGCGTCGGGCGTCCAGACGGCTCGATCTCGCTCCTCCCGCCAACGCCTTACGCGCCGATCAGGGTCTCGCTGTACCGGGCGACCACCGCGCGGCTGATGACCATGCGCTGCACCTCGCTGGTGCCCTCGCCGATGCGGGTCAGTCGATTGTCGCGCCAGAAGCGCTCGACGGGATATTCCTTGATGTAACCGTAGCCGCCCAGCAGCTGAATCGCCTCGTCGCAGGCGCGCACCCCGACCTCGGTGGCGTACAGCTTGGCACGGGAGGCAGACAGCGAGAAGTCTGCACCGGCGTCCCGCAGTTCGGCGGCCTTGCGGATCAGCAGGCGCGCGGCCTCCAGTTCCACGTCCATGTCGGCCAGGCGGAAGGAAACCCCCTGGTTGGCGGCGATGGGCTTGCCGAACTGTTCGCGCCCGGCGGTGTACCTGGCGGCATACTCGAACGCCGCGCGGCCCAGGCCCAGGCCCATGCTGGCAATCCCGATGCGGCCCCCGTCCAGAACCCGCATCACGTCCCTGAACGCCTGCCCGCGCACCCCCAGCAGCGCGTCTTCCGGCAGTTCCATGTCCGAAAAGATCAGCTGCGCGGTATCGCTGCTGCGCAGGCCCAGCTTGTCTTCCTTGCGGCCCACGCTGAAGCCCTGCACCTCGGCGCGGTTGAACACGAAGGCGCTGATGCCGTCGGTCTTGCTGCGGCCCGCTCTGGGCGCGTCGGTGCGGGCCAGCACCACGTAGGTTCCGCCCACCGACCCCTGCGTAATAAAGTTCTTGGAACCGCTGAGCGTCCAGCCGCCACCTGCGTTCTGGACCGCCTTCGTCTTCAGGCCGCCACTGTCGCTGCCCGACTCGGGTTCGGTCAGGCCCCAGGCCCCCAGCACTCTGGCCGAGGCCAGATCGGGCAGAAACTTCCGCTTCTGCGCCTCGGTGCCGCCGATCAGGATGTGGCCCTGGCACAGCGAGTTGTGGCTGGCGACGGTCAGGCACAGCGATCCGTCTACCGCCGCGATCTCCTCGATGATCATGGCAAACGTGGCGGTGTCCAGCGCGCTGCCGCCGTATTCCTCGGGGGTCTGCGCCCCCATGATGCCCATCTCGCCCAGTTCACGGGCCAGATGCATGGGAAACTCGCCGCTCTGGTCACGCTCGGCGGCTCCGGGGGCCACCTTGTTCTTCAGAAAGGCTTGCAGGCTGCCCAGAATGGCGCGCTGGTCGGTGGTCAAGTCATATGCAGTGGGGGTTGGCATGGTCGGGTCTCCTGAATCGTTGAGGGTCAATCGGGCCTGAGGGCTGGAGAGCGGCCATCACGGTTGAGGCTCCGGCGCTTCGGCCCAGTATAACAAACGCTTGTTAGGATCAATCGGGAGAACCGTGAGGCAGCCCGCATTTACAGTTGCGGCTCCGGAGGGTGAGCAACACTTCATGAACACCCGTTCCAGGCTGCCAACCGTGTACTGCGTCACGCAGCCCAGACACAGTCGCGTACAATAAGAAACTGTGAATACGCCTCCCCTGCCCGCCACCGTACACAAGAGCCGCCGCCCGCTGGTCTGGGGGCTGAGCGGCCTCGGTGTGGTGCTGCTGGGCGGGGCGCTGGCCCTGGGCATGAGCACCTCTCCAGGCACCATCGCGCCGGGCATCCGGGTGGGCAGCGCCGAGACGGGCGTCACCGATCTGGGCGGCCTGACCCCTGCCCAGGCGCTCAGCAGACTGCTGGCCGCGCAGGCCGAGGCCCCGCAGATCGCCGTGCGGGCCGGAAGCGGAAACTGGAACGTGCCCGCCAGTCAGCTCGGCTGGAGCCTGGACGCCCGGGCCGAGGTGGTCGCCGCCCTTCAGGCCAGCAGAGGACGCACGCTGATACAGAAGGTTCAGACGCTGATCGGGCAGCCCCCGGTGCAGACCCTGCCGCCCGTAGAGAAGGTGGACGCCGCGCAGGCAAAAGCTGGACTGGTGGCCCTGACGGCAGGCCAGAACACCCTGCCCAGAGACGCCGACGTGGCTTTCGACAAGGCGAGGTACGTGGCCCGGCCTGGAGCCGTGGGCGTGCAGGTCCAGACCGATGTGGCTGCCCAGCAGTTCGTCCAGCAGCCGGAGCTGCGCGCCCTGACGCTGGAGGTGGCCCAGGCTCAGCCGCGCTACACCACCCAGGCGATGCAGGCGCTGGCCGACCAGGGCAACGCACTGGTGCGCCCTTTGAACGTCAAACTGGGCGCTGACGGTCAGGCGTTCACGCTCACGCCGCTCCAGGTCGCCAACCTGTACTGGGTGAGGTCAACGGGTCTGGAAATAGACAAGGCGGCGCTGGCGATCAAGGTCAAGCAGGTGTCGGCGGCCACCGATCAGCCCGCCCAGAATGCCCGCTACGCACTGAAAGGCGCTGGCCTGGTCAGGGTGCCCGAGAAGGCGGGCCGGGTCAGCGACCCCGCCGAGGTCAGCAGGCTGCTGGGGGCAGCGGTGCTCGACCCCCGGCAGACCAGCGTCGTGCTCACACCCAAACTCAGTGCGCCCACCCTGACCCTGGCCGATCTGCCCGACGCCACCACCCTGACGCTCATCGCCAGCGGTACCAGCACCTACTACCACTCCAGCGCGGCGCGGCGCGTGAACATCAGCAACGCGGCGGCCCGGATCAATGGCGCGGTGGTGGCGAACGGCGAGAACTTCTCATTTCTGGACAACCTGGGCGGCATCAGCGCTCAGAACGGCTTCGTGACCGGCCTGATCATCTCGGCGGGCCGCACGGTAGACGGCCTGGGCGGCGGCGTCTGCCAGGTTTCGACCACCACCTTCCGGGCGCTGTACCAGGCCGGGCTGCCGGTGGTCGAGCGCAACCAGCACGCCTACCGCGTCGGGTACTACGAGCCGCAGGTGGGCTTCGAGGCCGCCGTCTATGATCCGGGCAAGGACTTGAAATTCAGGAACGATACGGGCGGCCCGATTCTGGTCAAGACCCTCAACAACAACGCCCGCAGCGCCCTGACGGTGCAGGTGTGGGGCCTGCCGCAGACGCGTCGGGTGAGCGTTTCGCCCGCCACCATCCTGGCCCGCACCGGGCATCCGGCGGCCAAATACGTGCCCACCACCGAGTTGCCCAGGGGAGCCGTGAAGCAGATCGACTGGGCCGCCGACGGCTTCAACCTGTACATCACCCGCACCATCCGGGACAAGGGGAAGGTCAGTACGGACCGCACCACCACCAACTACAAGCCCTGGCAGGCCATCTACGAAATCGGGCAGTAGATTGGGAATTTGGGCCGTTCCAGGTTCAAAATAATTTGAAGTTCAGGAAAACAGGGGGGACGCTCCAGACGGCGTTTTCCCTGTTCGGCTCCTGCCTGAAATTCACTCCAACCATCTCAAGGAACATAGACAACCGTCCGAAGACTCAAATTCCCGTTTGCGGTGGCTCTCTGAAAACCTGGCATTGGTCAGTGGCGAAATTCTCGAATCTGCTGTGACCGTCGTTCACACGAACGCGCTCAGCCCGCTCACTGCCCGCCCGACCACCAGCGTGTTGATCTCGTTGGTGCCCTCGTAGCTGTAGATGGCCTCGGTGTCGCAGAAGTGCTTGGCGACGCCGTATTCCAGCAGAATGCCGTTGCCGCCGAAGGTCTCGCGGGCCAGCGCCACCGTCTCGCGGCAGCGGGCCGCCGTGAACACCTTGGCCAGCGCCGCATGTTCGTCGCGCATCTGCCCGGCGTCCTCCATGCCCGACAGGCGCAGGCACATGGTCTGCATGGCGGTCAGGTTGCCCAGCATGTGAACCAGGTGGCTCTGGATCAGCTGAAACTCGCCGATCTTCTTGCCGAACTGCCGCCGCGTCTGGGCGTATTTCAGGGCCAGTTCGTAGGCCCCCATCGCGCAGCCCACGCCCTGCCACGCCACGCCCGCACGGGTCAGGCGCAGCACGTCGGCGGTGGTGCGGAACGAATTGGCGTTCTGAAGGCGGTCTGCCTCCTGCACCCGGCAATTTTCAAGCGTGATGTGCCCGTTCTCGACGATCCGCAGCGCGATCTTGCCCTGAATCTTCTCGACATTGAAGCCCGGCGTGCCCTTTCGCAGCAGAAAGCCCTTGACCTGATCGTCGGCCACGTCACGCGCCCAGATGACCGTCACGTCAGCGAAGGTGCTGTTGCCGATCCACTTCTTTTCACCGTTCAGCACCCAGGTATCGCCCTCGCGGCGGGCCGTGGTGTGCATGCCCCGGCTGACCTGCGAGCCGCCCTCGGGTTCGGTCAGGCCAAAGGCCCCGACCAGATCGAGGTCGAGCATCTTCGGCATCAGCTCGGCCCGCTGCGCCTCATCGCCGCCCAGCGCCACGCTCGCCAGCGCCAGCCCGGCGTGGACGCCGAAAAACACGGCGGTGCTCACGTCGATGCGGCACATCTCCATGATGATGATGCCCTCGGTGACGCTGGCGTCGGGGGTACGGCTGCCGTCGTCGTTCCAGATCTCGCGCATCAGGTTCAGCTCGCGCATTTTCGGAATCAGCTGCTGCGGAAACTCGTCGCGCTGCCAGTACTCGTTCATGATCGGCGCGACCTCCGTTTCCATGAAGTGCCGCACCCTTGAGGCAATATCGCGCTGGCGGTCTGAAAGCGTGGCCATGACGCTGTAGAAATCACCGTCGGGGGCGGGCAGTTCGCGCTTTTTCGCCGCGCCGCCGCCCTGGCCCGCCAGCATGCCCGACAGCTGCCCCAGCTGCGCCGCACTCATGCCGGAAGCCGCATTCAGCAGCGCCGGAAGGTCGATCTTCTGCGCCAGCTGGGCCAGCTTCTGGGGGTCAATGCCCGCCAGAGTGCCCAAAAGCTGGCTGCTGGAAGTCTGGTCAGCAGAGGACTGGGCCGCCGGATCGGTCGCTACAGGTTGCATACCCGAAAGGTATACCCGCCGCGTTACACAGACTGAAAGCGCGGCTCCAGGCCACCTTGAGCTTGCCTTGGGAAACGTGGCGGAGCTTTCTCAGGAACCGCGCTGTCGGAAGCTGCTCTTCCAGGAGCTGTTTTTTGGGTGCTGACGGCTCATACGGATTCCGGCCAATCCGTTCTGTTTTTGCAACCCCACCAGCTATTCAACTCCGGTCAGAATCTGGGCACCGTTCCTGCTCCGTCTGATCCGGATGAAGAACACTGTTCATCCTGAACCCTTGTCATCCTGAACCCTTGTCACTCGTCATTACTCGTCGGCGTCCAGTTCCTCGGCGCTGCGCTTGCCCGCCATCCATTCCAGACCCGCCCACATGAACTCGTCGAGGTCGCCGTCGAGGATATTGCCGCTGTCGTGGCGCATCACGCCGGTGCGGTGGTCTTTGACGTACTGCTTGTCGAGCACGTAACTGCGGATCTGGTTGCCCCACTCGATCTTCTTCTGCTCGCCGCGCGCAGCCATCTCGGCGGCCTCGATCTTCTTCAGCTCGATGTCGTAGAGGCGCTGTTTGAGAATCTGGAGGGCGATCTCGTGGTTCTTGATCTGGCTGCGCGTGACCTGAGACGCCACCGCGATGCCGGTGGGCAGGTGCGTCAGGCGCACCGCCGAGTCGGTGGTGTTCACGCCCTGACCGCCCGCGCCCTGCGAGCGGAACACGTCGCGGCGCAGGTCAGAGTCGGGGATGTGAATGTTGATCTCCTCGGGCGGCACTTCGGGCACCACGTCCACGCTGGCGAAACTGGTGTGGCGGCGATTGTTGGAATCGAACGGCGACACGCGCACCAGCCGGTGGACACCGTGTTCCGGGGCCATCATGCCGTAAGCGCGCTCGCCCCGGATGATGAACTCCGCACTGACCACGCCCGCCTGATCGCCGTCCTGCTGGTCGATCAGCTCGACCTTGTAGCCCCGGCGCTCACCCCAGCGCATGAACATGCGTTCCAGCATGCCCGCCCAGTCCATGCTCTCGGTGCCGCCCGCGCCGCTCTTGACGCGCACGATGGCGGCGGCGTCGGCGTGCTGCATGGTGAACAGCGTCTCGCGGTACAGGTCGTCCACCTGTTGTTCCAGGCTCGCCTGCTCCTCGGCCAGCATCTCGCGCTCGCTGTCGTCGGCCAGTTCGAGCATCTCGCTCAGGCCGCTGGCGTCCGAGGACAACCGGCCATAGATGTCGGTCACCCGGCGAAGGCTGCCCGCCTCCTGGTTGACCTTGCGGGCGCGTTCAGGGTCGCTCCAGAGATCCGGGTCCGAGAGGTTGCGGTCCAGTTCGTTTAAGCGCCGCGTTTTGCCGGGAATGTCAAAGGTACTCCCGGAGTGAAGCCAGTTTTTCAAGTAAATCTTGCACGGCATTCTCCCTTCCGCACCCAGATGGCGTGCGGGTTAGCCTGCGGAGTATAGCAGCCGGGGGCGTTTTTACAGCGACTCAATCGGCGTTTGTTGGGCCAGCGTGGCTGTGCTGCTCGTTCAGGGCGCTCAGCTCCTGCCAGAAGCCCTGCTGCCAGGGCCAGGCGCGGCCCCCGGTCAGGCGCTGGGTGGCCTGGAGGGTGAGCCAGGCTGCCAGGCCGTAAAAGAGCACATCCAGAATCAGCGCCAGCGGAAAGGTGATGGCGTGCGCGGTGGCCACCTGGGCGTTGAAGGCGGCAGTGCCGAACGGCAGCGTCACAAAGTGGATGGCGACCAGGTAGCTGCCCACGCCCAGCAGCAGCGCCTTGAGCGCGACCAGCCAGGTGGCCCCGGCCAGGGCGCGGCGCACCGGGGCAAAGGCCAGGGCGACTTTCAGCAGCCGCGACTGCTGCGGGGTTTCGGGGGCCACCACGCCGTAGAACAGGAACTCGAACAGCGGGCGGCGCAGGGCCAGCGAAATAAAACAGATCAGCACCAGCAGGCCGGAGTGCAGCGCGTCTTTCAGGGCAAACGCCACCCCGTCGAGTTTCAGGAAGCTGACGGCGGCCCCGCTCAGTGCGCCCGCCAGCAGAAAGATGGCAAAGGGGTTCAGCACGCGGTGGCGCGCCGTGTCCCAGACGATGTAGATGGTCGGCAGCAGCCCGGCCAGCACGTACACGCCGTAGGTTCCCAGAGGCCGTGACAGGTCGGGCAGCCCGAAGGGACGCGGATTGAGCAGCGCGTAGGGCAGCACGAAGGTGAACAGCACGTCCAGCCCGAACTTCAGCAGCCGGGTCCAGGCCACCCGCCGCCCGGAGGGCTGGCCTGACGGCTGGCCGCTCCCTGCCTCTGCGTGTTGCGCTCGCTGCTGCTGCTGGCCCGCCTGCTGCTCTGTCACGGCTTTATTGTAGGCGGCGGTCTGTCAGGGCAACTGTTCACAGTCTGGTGGTGTGACAGTCTGGTGGTGTGCTGGGCGGCCAGCCAGCAGGCCAGCACAGACCTCTGCTTCGTTCGGCAACACCCGGCGCTTCCCTCTGGGCAGACCTGGGCAGAACAGCGCCCGTCTCGACCAGGAAGGTGTTCGCCCAACCATGATGACGGCAGGGCGAAAACGCCGTTTCTGTCGGCATCGGACTGGTTCTTTCACAACCTGCCAGAACCACCATCCACCGAGAACTGGACGGTGTTAAATCCGCCGTCAGCCGGCCAGACGCCTTCTCATGAGAGCGCAGCCGATACTGCACCCATGAAGATCAAGACCTCCCTGCTCACGTCGGCCCTGGCGCTGACCCTGCTCTCTGCTGGCGCGTCCCTGGCCCAGACCTTCACGGCTGCCGACATCATCGGCAAGCTTGACGCGGCCCAGAAGACCGCCAAAGACCTGAGCTTCCGTCTGAGCGGCACCAGCAGCTTCGACGGCAGCGCCCAGAAGATCGACCTGTCAGTGCAGAGCATCCCGGCCTCCTCGCTGGCGCGGGTGGTGTTCGCCGCTCCCGACGCGCTGGCCGACAACATCGTGGTGGTGGACAGAACAGAGGTTCGCAACTACCTGTACCTCACCAACCAGATCACCGTGACAACCGCCGCCAAGGCCGCCAATCAGGCGGGCGCGGTGGGCCTGGACTTCAGCCAGATCAGCAACTTCTCGGCGTTGATCAAAAACTTCGACGTCAAGCTGATTTCGGCGACGGGCACGGCAGGCAGCCGCCTGTACGGTCTGGAAGGCGTGTCGAGAGCGGCGGGTACCAACGACGGCAGAGCACGGTTTTTCGTGAGCGAGGCGGGCTGGCGACCCACCCGCGTGCAGCTGCTCGACAGCGCGGGCAAGGTCACAGCCGACCTGAACGTCAGCAACTACAAGCTCAACAGCGGCCTGAGCGCGGCGCGTCTCAAGATGCTGCCCAAGGACGCCGAGATCATCAGGCAGTAGGTGTCGGGCGGCCACTGAAACGCGCCGTCCGGGGACGGTCAGATGACCGTTCCAGGATTCCGCCGCGTCTTGAGCAAAGCTGCGCCGTTGACGACGTGCTGAAAAACTGTCCAGACTCTTGAGCGCCACTCCACGCCGTCAGGAACACCGCCCGGCTGTTCACTCTCCCAGGACGTGATGCACCCGGCAGCGGGCCTCGTAGGACTCCGCCGCACCCACCATCACCACCGGATCGCCGCGTCGGGCGGGCTGGCCACTGATCAGGCGCTGGGTGCGGGTGGCCGGTGCGCCGCACACCACGCAGATGGCGGTCAGTTTTTCCACGCTCTCGGCGCGAGAGAGCAGTTCGGGGATCACGCCGAAAGGCTCGCCCCGGAAATCGAGGTCCAGGCCCGCCAGGATCACCCGCACGCCCAGGTCGGCCAGTTCCAGGGCCAGCGGCACCAGTCCGGCGTCGAAAAACTGCGCCTCGTCGAAGGCCACCACGTCGGGCAGGCTCGGCTCGCTGTGCAGCAGTTCGCCCTGGCCGCTGAGCAGGGCGCGCACCTGGGCCGTGCTGATCACCGCCGTGGCCGGGGTCACGCGCCCACCGTGGCTGGCGACGTGCGTGAGGTGGTAGCGGTCATCGATGGCGGGCTTGAAGACCGCGACCCGCTGCCGGGCGATCACGGCGCGGTTGAGGCGGCGAATCAGCTCTTCGCTCTTGCCGCTGAACATCGGACCGACGATCACTTCCAGGTGGCCGCCGTGATAGGGAGACTTGAGCATAACGGTGTGGAGAATAGCAGGCTGACCGGGGCGGGGCGGACGGCGCGCGTTTCCGGCCACAGGGAGCCGGGCGCGTTTTGCCTGCTTCCAGCGTCTATTTACGCGGCGTTTACGCTCTGCTCACTACCTTGTGTACACGCCACTCTGGAGGGAGCAAGGTGATGTTGAGCGTTTCCAAGGTGAGGTAACTACGGTTCAGGCCGCGCAAACCGTCGCAAAAGCGGCTGATCTGACAACCGGCGACCATGACCGTTTGTGACGACGCTTTTCGGTGGTCCGACCCGGGGGGCGGGCCGCGCCGCAGGGGCAGAGAAGAGGGGC
>JANXWI010000471.1 GCA_025351205.1 Deinococcus sp. | reverse complement strand
GAAGCCCGGCGTGGGTGAGCGGGTCAGCCCCTGGGCACCGCCCTGGTTCGCGCTCCCGACTCCAGCAATCCCGACTCCAGCAATCCCGACTCCGGCAATCCCGACCCCGGCAGAGGCCACCTGCCTTCCCCGGGCGACCCGCAGCACCCTGGTTCACGCGCTCGACGCTGGCCTGAGCGAGACCGCCAGCGTGGCCCGGGCCAGCATCGAGCGGGAAGCTGCAAGATACCTCTTCGCCCCGGACCTGAGGCCCAGCGGCGACCTGTACGTGGAGCTGCTGGACGCCCGGGGAAGGCAGGTGGCCTCTGCCGGGGTCGGGATTGCCGGAGTCGGGATTGCTGGAGTCGGGATTGCTGAAGTCAGGATTGCTGGAGTCGGGGAGGTTGGGGCCGGGGAGGCTGGGACCGGGAGCGCAAACCGGGGCGGTGACCAGGGGCTGACCCGCTCACCCACGCCGGGCTTCAGCAGCTCACCTGACCGACGTATTTTGACCCAGGCGGTGAGCGGCGGGCTGTTTCTGCGGCTGTCCAGGCCAAGAGGCGTGCTGGACGAGGTGAGCGAGACGCTGGGGCGGATTCTGGCCCTGGGCAGCCTTGGCATGATTGTGCTGGCCTGCGCCGCCGGGTACTTTCTGGCCGACCGGGCGCTGCGGCCCGTGGACTCGGTGGCCCGCACCGCTCAGCGCATCGCCGACAGCGGGCAGTACAGCGAGCGCGTGCCGTCGTCGCCCGGCACCGACGAGATGGCGGTGTTGACCGGCACCGTGAACCGCATGCTGGACCGCATGGCCGCCACCATCGAGCGGGAAAGATCGTTTGCCCGCACCGCAGCGCACGAGTTGCGCACGCCCCTGACTGCGGTCAAGGGCCGGCTCGATCTGGCGCTCGAACGGCCCAGAGACAACGAGACCTACCGCAAGACCCTGAGCGTCATGCGCAGCCGGGTCTACGCGCTGGTGGCGCTGAGCGAGGGGCTGCTGGACCTGGCCCGTACCGACGCGCCGATGCGGCCCGAGAGGATCGAACTGGGGTCGGTGGTGCTCGATGCTGCCGAAGGACTGCGTGAGGCGTTCAGGGCGCAGGGCAGAGGGCTGCACCTGGACGTCGAGGAGACCTGGGTGGAGGCCGAGATGCCCGGCCTGACGCAGCTGGTCCACAACCTGATCGAGAACGCGCTGAAGTACGGCGGCGCACGGGTGCGGGTGCAGGTGAGCGCCGGAACACTGCGGGTCCACGACGACGGCAAGGGTCCGGACCCGCGCGACTGGGAGCGGCTGCTGCGCCCCTTCGAGCGCGGAGCGGGCCTGCAAGCCGTGCCCGGAAGCGGCCTGGGGCTGGCCCTGGTGCAGGCGCTGGTGGTTCGCTGGAACGCGCGGCTGGAACCGGACTGGGAGGCGGGCGGGTTCAGCCTGGGCGTGCTGTGGCCCTGAGCGCGGCGAGGACCGACCTGCCGCGAGTCCACGGCAACTGGCTCCAGCCTGCCCGGGAACCGTAAACGTCCGTCCCGGCGGACCGTCACAGGAAACCGAGTGGTTTGTCTGCATGCCCCGGGGCGTGACCCCGCCCGCTCCATCTGCCAGCCTCAGCCCTTCAGTCCAGTCAGCCCTTCAGCCCTGTCAACACGATGCCCTCGATGATCTGCTTCTGGAACACCGCGAACACGATCAGCACCGGAACCACCGCGAGGCTGCTGGCGGCCATGATCAGGCCCCACTGGGTTCCGGCCTCGCCGCTGAACAGCGCCACGCCCACCGGCAGGGTCCGGAGTTCCGGTTTCTGGATCACGATCAGCGGCCACAGGAAGGCGTTGTAGTTGCCCAGAAAGGTGAAGATGGCCAGGCTCGCCAGCGCCGGGCGCACCAGCGGCAGAGCCACCTTGCGGAAGATGGCGAATTCACCCATGCCGTCGATGCGGGCGGCCTCCAGCAGGTCGTTGGGCACCGAGTCGAAGAACTGCCGCATCAGGAACACCCCAAAGGCGCTCATCAGGCCGGGAAACATGACGCTCAGGTACGCGCCGGGGTCGGACAGCGTGAGCTTCAGCTTCACCACCCCGACGTACCAGGGGATGATCAGCATCTCGGTGGGAATCATCAGGGTCGCCAGAATCAGCAGAAAGATCAGGTTCTTGCCGGGAAACTCGAACTTGGCCAGCGTATAGCCCACCAGCGAGTCGAAGAACAGCACACTCAGGGTGGTGACGCCCGCCACCAGCAGCGAGTTCAGGAACCAGCGCAGGTACTCGGTCTTCTGGATCACCTCGGCGTAGTTGGCGACGGTGGGCGACTGCGGCCAGAAGGTCAGGCTGAACAGCTCGGCAAAGGGCTTGAGGCTGGTCAGCAGCATCCAGGCGAAGGGGAACAGCGTCAGCGCGGCCCCGCCGAACAGCAGCAGGTACAGAGGCAGGTGGGCGAAGCGGGAGCGCGGGGGCGCGGCCTGCGCCGTGGCCTGCACGTCGGCTTGTTGCAGCATCAGTAGTCGAACCTGCGGGTGAGAAAGCGCAGCTGGAACAGCGTGATCAGCATGATGATGATGAACAGGGCCACCGTCAGGGCCGAGGCGTAACCCATCTCGTAGCGCCCGAAGGCCATCTGGTAGATGTACACCGCCACCGACAGCGTGCTGCCCAGCGGCCCGCCCTGGTCGGTGAAATTCAGGTTGACGATCTGGGTGAACAGTTGCAGGTACGCGATGGTGCCGGTCACCACGCTGAATACGGTGGTCGGGTTGAGCAGCGGCCAGGTGATGCCCGCAAACAGCTGCCAGCCGCTGGCCCCGTCCAGTTCGGCGGCTTCATAGAGGCTGCGCGGAATGGCGGACAGCCCGGCCAGAAACAGCACGATCTGGAAGCCCAGGTTCTGCCACACCACCAGCGCGGCGGTCACCGGCAACGCCTGGCCGGGCGAGGTCAGGAAGCTCTGCGGCGGCAGGTGCAGCCACACCAGAAAGGTGTTGACGGGGCCGAACTGCGGGCTGAACAGCCACTGCCACACCCAGGCGGCGGCCACCACCGGGGTGACGTACGGCAGAAAGTACA
>JANXWI010000534.1 GCA_025351205.1 Deinococcus sp. | reverse complement strand
TCAGGCGAACCGGCGAGGGTGTCAAGATGAAGGATGAATCTTGGCACTGCACTGCTGACCACGGCCCGCGATCAGCCACTCGACCACCTCGACACCTTTGCCTTGAGCTTTCGTTGATGATCCAGATGCTCGCAGCGACAGGAAATACTTCGGTTCGTCGGCCTTAACTTACTGGCATTGCGGTTAAGGCAACACAACCGTTCCACCTCTTCCCTTTACCCATGTGGCCCAGACTTCGGCAATGATCCGGCGCGTCCTGAGGGTGTTCCTGGCCTCTCTGCTGAGTGGCACGGCAGGCGCGGCCCCGCTTTCCGTTCCCGGAATCATCACCCACGGGTCCAGGGCGGCCCCCTCTGTGGCGCTGACCTTCGACGCCGACATGACGCCCGGGATGCAGCGTGCCCTGAAGAGCAGCAAGGTGCTGAGCTACGACAACGTTGCGGTGCGGCAGATTCTGCGCCTGACCCGCACACCGGCCACCTTTTTCTTCACCGGGATGTGGGCGGAGACCTACCCGCAATCGGCCCGTGACATCGCGCATGACCCGCTGTTCGAGGTCGAGGACCACAGCTACGACCATCCCGGCTTCGCCCAGCCGTGCTACGGCCTGGCGAACATCACCGACCGGGACAAGGCGGCGAATGTGCTGCGTTCACAGCTCGCCGTCGCCCGGATCACCGGCAGAACGCCCCGCTATTTCCGGTTTCCAGGCGGATGCGCGTCGCTGGAAGACGTGCAGCTCGTTCAACACCTGGGCCTGACCACGGTGCACTGGGACGTGATCAGTGGAGACGCGGGCCAGCCGGACGCACAGGTCATCGTCCGCACGGTGCTCAGGGACACCCGCAACGGCAGCATCATCGTAATGCACAGCCACGGTGGCAGGGCACCGTCCACCGCCCTGGCCCTGCCCGCCATCATCGCTGGCCTGAAAGCCAGGGGCTTCACCTTCGTGACCGTCGAGCAGTTGCTCACTGCCCGGTGAACAGCGCCACGCCGGCCACAGACGATGCCCGCAGGCCGTGGGCCTCCAGCCCCACCAATATCCACGTTTGCCCCGAATCAGCCGTCACTTTTCGTCATCCCGTGACTCCGCCCTCTTCCCTCAGAAAACCTTAACCTTTCTGATGCCTGATGGGGCCGACATGCCAGACCATAGCCGCCGCGACCTGCTGAGATACCGCTTCGACCAGGCCATGTCGCGGGGGCCTTCGGCGCTGGTGGGCTGGCTGCTGGCCGTCACGCTGGCGGTGGTGCTGCTGCTGGGGGCACTGGTCGAGCTGATACACCTAGCTCCGGTGCAGGACGGTCACGCACCCGCTCTGGGCGCTTCTCTGTGGACCAGCGTGCTGCACTTTCTCGACAACGGCAACATCTCCAACGATTCCACCTCGGCGGGCTGGGGGTACGTCGGGGTCATGCTGCTGCTGACGCTGTCGGGCATCGTGTTCGGCGGGGCCGTGACCGGCATCATCACCAACGGCCTGGCGAGTCGCCTCGACACCCTGCGGCGGGGCCGCTCCGCCGTGGTCGAGCAGGGGCACGTGGTGATCCTGGGCTGGTCGCCGCAGATCTTCGCCGTAATTGCGGAGCTGGCCGAGGCGGGAGAGAACCAGCGCGACACCTGCGTGGTGATCCTGGCCGAGCGTGACAAGGTGGACATGGAACTCGACCTGCGGGCCAGGCCCGGGCTGGACCGACGGGTCCGGCTGGTGTGCCGCACCGGTACGCCGCTGGAGCGCAGCGACCTGAGCTTGGTCAGCCCCCGGACGGCGCGGGCCATCATCGTGCTCTCGCCGGACAGTACTGCCGGGGGGACCGGGCGCGACGCCCAGGTGATCAAGACGGTGCTGGCGCTGGTGAACACCGCAGACCGCCCGCCAGCCGGATACCGGATCGTGGCTGAAATCCATGAGGAGCACAACCTGGAGGCGGCGCGTCTGGTGGGGGGCCAGGACGCCACCTTCGTGCGTTCCAGCGACCTGATGGCGAAGATCACCGTACAGACCTGTCGCCAGTCGGGCCTGAGCACGGTCTACAGCGAGCTGCTGAGTTTCGCGGGCAGCGAACTGTACTTCGCCCCGGCGGGGGAGGTGGCCGGGCAGCCGTTCAGGCGGGCGCTGTTCGGCTTCGAGGCCCAGACGGTGATCGGGCTGCGCCACGAAGGCGGAGAGGTGACGCTCAATCCCGACTCGGAGCGGCTGGTCGCTGCCGGGGACCAGTTGATCGTGATCGCCGAGGACGACGTCTTTGCCCCTCTCTCTGCCAGCCCCGCCCGCCCGGACCCCGCCCTGATCGTGGCGGCCAGTGGCCTCGGCCCGCTGCCGGAACGCACCCTGATTCTGGGCTGGAACGCCCAGGCCCAGATGATCCTGAGTGAACTGGGGACGTATCAGATGCCCGGCTCGGTGATCACGGTGGCGGCCAACCTGCCCCTTGAGCAGTGCCAGGTGCTGGAGGCCAGCCAGCCGGTGTCGCAGACCTTCAGCGTGACCTTCAGGGCCGCCGACCCGACCAGCCGGG
>JANXWI010000515.1 GCA_025351205.1 Deinococcus sp. | reverse complement strand
GCGGTGAACGTCCATGCAGACCACGAACGACAGCGGCGCGGTGGCGAAGTGCGGGTTGACGGTCATCTCGGCCACCTGCTCACGCAGGCTCTGATCGCTCAGCTGAATAAAACTGTACATCTGAGCGGTAGCGTCGGTGGGTGCCCGCTGGGCGGCGTGCAGCATGGCGTCTACGTGCTCTGCTGGCACGGCGTCCGGCAGATACTGGCGCACGGTGCGGTGGGCGTCCGAGAAGGCGCGCAGCTGGTCTGCGCTCAGCGTGCCGTTCAGGGGCGCCGCATCTGGAACGGCAGGGGCCGGAGATTCGGAAGCGGTGGTCATGCGGCCAGTCTAGACCCGCTTCGTCCGGCGCTGAATCCGGGCAGGGTGAACGCGTTGCGAAGTCAGCAAGCCTGCCAGCCATAGGCTACGTTTCCTGAGTGTGGTCATGTTAAGATGCTCGGCAAGAAGCTGGAAGTCGGCCTGGCCGCACCTCTGGCTGCCGGAGATCAAAACATGGACTACTACGAACTGCTGGGCGTGGCAAAAACTGCCGACGCCGACACCATCAAGAGTGCCTACCGCAAACTGGCCCTGAAATTTCACCCGGACCGCAACAAGGAGTCGGGGGCGGCGGAGCAGTTTTCGAAGATCAACGAGGCCTACGCGGTGCTGAGCGATCCGGAGAAGCGGGCGCATTTTGACCGTTACGGCTCTGCGCCCCCGGCTTCCGGCATGCCGGGCGGCGACCCCTTTGGCGGGCAGGGCTTTGACCCGATGGACATCTTCGAGCAGCTGTTCGGCGGCGGCATGTTCGGCAACAGAGGCGGCGGTAGGCGAGGCCCGGCACGCGGCGACGACCTGGAAACCGAGCTGAGCGTCACGCTGGAGCAGGCCCGCGAGGGGGCCGAGGTGCAGGTGCAGGTGGACCGCCTGACCACCTGCGAACACTGCTCCGGCAAGCGCAGCGAACCCGGTGGCAGGCCCCCGAAAACCTGCGCCACCTGTTCGGGCGCGGGCGTGGTCAACGCCCAGGCCCGCACCATCTTCGGCAACGTCATGACGCAGCAGCCCTGCTCTGGCTGCCGGGGCGAGGGCGTGATCATCGAGGACCCCTGCACCGTCTGCCGTGGCCGGGGCCGCACCCTGAAGGCCGAGACGGTCACGGTCAAGCTGCCGCGCGGCATCGACGAGGGCTACCGCATCCGGGTGTCGGGCATGGGCCACGAGGGTCCGGGCGGGCCGGGCGACCTGTACGCTCACATCGAGATGGAGCCGCACGAGGACCTGCGCCGCGAGGCCGAGCACCTGGTGTACGTGGCCCGCATTCCGTACCCGCGCATGGTGCTGGGCGGTCAGGTGAGCGTGCCCACCCTCGACGGCCCGCACACCCTGGAGGTCAGGGCCGGAACCCAGCACGGCGAGATGGCCCGGCTGCGCGGCCAGGGCATGCCGCGCCTCCAGGCCAACGGGACCGGCGACCTGGTGGTGATTTTCGAGGTGGACGTGCCCAAACCGGGCCAGCTCTCCGCCGAGGCCAAGACCTCGCTGAGCGAATTCGCGGCGCACATCGGCGACGAGGTCCACGAACACCGTGAAGGCTTTTTCGAGAAGATCGGCAAGGCCATCCGGGGCGAGTGACCAAGGAAGGTTGAACAGGCCCGGCGGCGTGCGGCTGCCGGGCCTGTTGAATTCGGCCCCATTGGGTAGAACTGAACGAAACGTCAACCTAGCGCTGTCGAAGCTCCCTTACCCTTGATGGTAGAGGGCCGGGGACTGGCACAGCTGCTCGCAGAGGGGGTGAGCTGGCTGAGCGTCCCAGACGAGGCTGTCCCAATTCGTATATTTCTGAATCGAACGCCTTCCGAACTGTCGGTGGACCGTCCGGGCACCCTGGACGATCCGGGCACCCTGGACGCAAGGTCGAATGGTTTCCAGAGCTTTCCCCCAGGTGCTCCCGCACTACAATTCGCGTATGACCGAGACCGATTCTTTCCCAATCACCGAGGGCAGGCGCCCCGCCGTGCCGCTCACCGAACTGACCGCGTGGCTCGACTCGTACCTGAAGATCGCCGACTTCAAGGACTGGAGCAACAACGGCCTGCAAGTCGAGGGCAACAGCAGCGTGACGCGCGTTGCCGCCAGCGTGGACACCAGCCTCCGCAGCATCGAGGACGCGGTTGCCAGCGGCGCGAACCTGATGGTGGTGCATCACGGCCTGTTCTGGAACAAGCCGCTCATGGTCACCGGACCGCACCGCCGCCGCCTGCAAGCCGCTCTGGACGCGGGCCTGAGCATCTACGCCGCGCATCTGCCGCTCGACGCCCACCCGGAGGTCGGCAACAACGCCCTCCTGGCCTCGGCGCTCAGCCTCCAGAACGCGCAATCGGCGTTCGGGATCGGCCAGATGGGCGAGCTGCCCTACGAGCTGACCCTCCAGGATTTCGCCGAGCGGGTGCAGAAGCTGACCGGCGAAATCTGTCTGGTCCACGGCGGCGGGGGCGGCACCGGGGTGCACAAACTGGGCGTGGTGTCGGGCAGCGGGGCCGGGTTTATAGAAGAGGCGGCGCGGCTGGGCCTGGACACCCTGCTGACCGGAGAGCCGGAGCACAAGCACTTTCACGACGCCTTCGAACTGGGCCTGAACGTGGTGTACGCGGGTCACTACGAGACCGAGGTGTTTGGCGTGCGGGCGCTGGCCGCCAGAATGGAAGAACAGTTCGGGCTGCCCTGGCAGTTTCTGCACCTGCCGACAGGGTTGTGAGTGCTGGGGTTGTGAGCGCTGGGGTTGTGAGCGCTGCCCAGAAGGGTCTGCCGAGGAGGCCGGGCCTGTTCGTCACCTTCGAGGGGCCGGAAGGGGCGGGCAAGTCCACCCAGATACGGTTGCTGGCCGCCCGCCTGGAAGCTGGGGGCGTGGCCCACCTGCTGACCCGCGAACCGGGCGGCACGCTCATCGGCGACAGGCTGCGCGAACTGGTGCTCGACAGCCGCAGCCGCCTTGAAGCCATGACCGAGTTTCTGATCTACAGTGCCAGCCGCGCCCAGCTGGTGCATGAGGTGATCCGGCCTGCCCTGGAGCGGGGCCAGGTGGTGGTGTGTGACCGGTACGTGGATTCGTCATATGCCTATCAGGGCCACGGGCGCGGGCTGGACACGGCGCAGCTGCGGGCCGTGAGCGAGGCGGCCACCGTGGGCCTGCTACCGCAGCTGACGGTGCTGCTCGACCTCGACCCGGCCCTGGGCCTGAGCCGGGCAGCGCGGGTGAACACGCCAGACCGGATCGAGGCGGCGGGGCTGGCGTTTCACGGACGGGTGCGGCAGGGCTTTCTGGCCCTGGCCACCGCCGAGCCGGGGCGTTTTCTGCTGCTCGATGCGGCCTTGCAGGAAGACGCGCTGGCCGGGCGAATCTGGGAGGCGGTGCAGGCGCGTCTGCCCACGGGCTGACCCGGACCGGTTGACAGAACCTGCTCCAGCGTCAACCGATCAATGGGGGCATCTGGTCAGACTTCTCGGGATGCCCGGCCTGCCTTCCCCTTCTCCGCTGCTGTGTAGCACCCCTCTCGCACAAGGGGAGAGGAAAAAACGCCGTCAGACCGGTTTGTGGGGATTCTGTTCCCCTCTACCTCTGGGAGAGGGGCCTCGCGCAGCGAGGGGGGTGAGGGGGCGACGACGCAATCATCCTCTCCTACCCAGCTCATCCCCTCACGGCGCGGTGCTCAGCCCCGGCACGCGCACCTCGTACAGCGTCGGCCAGCGTTTGCCGGTCAGCAGCAGCGTGCCTTTCGCCCTGTTGAAGGCAATGCCGTTGGCAACGTCGTCTGGCGTGGGCGTGCGGCCCGCCCTCAGGGTGTCGGCGGTGGCCTCGCGGCTCAGCTCGGTCACGTCCAGCCACGCCGTGACCCTGCCCGTCTTCGGGTCGATGCGGGCGACGCGGTTGGTCATCCAGACGTTGGCCCAGATGAATCCGCCCGCGTATTCCAGCTCGTTCAGACGCTCCACGGGCTGGCCGTCGGCGCTCACCTTCAGCGTACGCGTCGCGGCGAAGGTGCGCCCGTCGCGGAAGGTCAGGGTGCTGCTGCCGTCGCTCATGATCAGCTGCGTGCCGTCGTTGGTCAGCCCCCAGCCCTCGCCGGTATACCTGAACCTCCCGGTTTCCTTGAGCGTCACCGGATCGTAGACGAAGGCCAGGCCGCTCTGCCAGCTCAGCTGGAACAGCCGCCCGGGCTGGCCGGCCTGTTGACCTGACTGGCCCAGCAGGCTCACGCCCTCGCCGAACACGCCCTCTACCGGTGGCGGGCGGCTCTGAATCACCTGCCCGGTCTGCATGTTCACGCGCCTCACGTCGGATCGGCCCTCCAGCCCGGTACCCTCGTACAGCACGCCGCCCGACAGCTCCAGCCCCTCGGTGAAGGCGGCGGGGTCGTGTGGAAGGCGGGCCACGATGGTCGGCCTGTACACCGGAATGTTCGCGGCGGCTGGAATCGCCGCACACACCGAGCATACGATCAGGCTGCCGAGCAGGGTCAGAAGGAGGCGGCGCTTCATCAGTACAGTGTAGGGGCGTCCGGTCTGGGCTGTCTTCAGGTCTGGGCTGTCTCTGCCGGCTGAGTAGAAGTGGGCGGACCGTGCTTATCCACCTGCCTCAAGACTGCGCCGCGCCGCCGCCGCCACCTCCGGCTGTGGATCGTGCAGCAGCCGCTCGGCCTCGCCCTGCGCCCGCCACTGCCCCCAGGCCCAGGCGGCGGCCTCGCGCACCTCCCAGGCAGGGTCAGTGCTCGCCAGATGCAGGACTTCACGCCCGCGCCGCGCTGGGTCGTTGCCCACCACGTTCACGGCGTTGCGGGCCATCCCCTTGCGGCGTGGGCGCGAAAAGGCGGTGTGCCCGAACCGCCGCTGAAACTCGCGCTCCGAGCATCCGAAAAACTGCGTCAGGTCGGGGTGGGCCAGCTGCGCCTCCGGCACGAACAGCCTCGCCAGCGGCCCGGCACGCACGCTCCAGGGGCAGACCTCGCTGCACAGGTCGCAGCCGAACAGCCACTCGCCCAGGCGGGGGCGCAACTCCCAGGGCAATGGCCCCCGGTGTTCGATGGTCAACGCCGAGAGGCAGAGCCGGGCGTCGATCAGGCGGTCAGGGCCGATGGCGCCCGTTGGACAGATGGCAACGCAGCGCCTGCACGTGCCGCAGCGGTCCGGGTGTGTGGGCGTTTCCGGCGGGGCAGGCAGGTCGGTGAGCAGCGCGGCCAGCGTGGTGAAGGCTCCCAGCGTGGTCGAGAGCAGCATGCCACTCCTGCCCTGCCAGCCGGGAAAGGCCCGCCCAGCCAGGGCACGTTCCATCACCGGGCCGTGGTCCACGTACCCGCGTGCCCGCACGCCCAGGCTGGCCGCCTCCTGCTTCAGGCGTTCCAGCAGCGGTTCAAGCTGGGCGTGGTAGTCGGGCGTCCAGGCGTAGCGCGCCACCCGGCCCAGCCGAATCCCCCCGGCGGGAACGGGCTGCGGCGCGAACGCGTGCGACACGCCCAGCATCAGCACGCTGCCCACGCCCGGGAGTGAACTGGACAGGTCGGCGCGGCGCGGCAGCTGACGCGTCAGGTAGTCCATGCCTGCCTGCCGCCCACTGCCCAGCCAGTCCTGGTAGATCGCAACCTCGGCGGGACGGGGCGCGGCGTCGGCCCAGCCGGTGACCTCGAATCCCAAGTCGTGGGCGAGGGTGGTCAGGTGAGCGCGGGCGCCAGGCATGGGATCAAGGATAGCGGCGGCCCTTCTTTGAAATCGGACAAGGTGCCGCCGTACAGACGTCCCGCCGTCAATAGTTTGGACAGGTGCTGAATCCTGAGAACACGTACCGACCAACAGAGCGTGTCGAGTCCCGCCGCCGTTGTGAACGGACGCGCCTGTTCGCTTCTTGGTCAGAGCAGCGCCGGTTGACGGCGTCTGGCTGCTCTGTTGATGACGATTTCGCAGGGGCAGCCGAACGTATCGGGGAGCGTTCTCACAATCCGTTTAAACCGGGAAGGCTGCCTGGATCATGCTCGACGTGGGGTGGCTGTTTTTTGCCGTGCCACTGGCTGCTCCTGACCGGACAGGAAGATGCCCGCCGACGGGCAGAGGTTCTGCAACAGGCATTCGGCGCAGGTGGGGCGCTGGGAGCGGCAGACCTGCTGGCCGTGCCGGATCACGCTGACGTGAAAGGTATACCGCTCGGCCCAGGTGCGCGGCAGGATTTGCTCGTACCAGCGCTCGATCTTGACGGCGTTCCATTTCTGGGGAACCAGTTCCAGCCGCCGCGAAATGCGCTCGATGTGGGTGTCTACCGGCATGGCAGGCCGCGCCAGATCGAACAGCAGTACGCACGAGGCGGTCTTGGGGCCGACGCCCGGCAGCCCTTCGAGCAGGGTACGAATCTGGGCGTCGTCCATGTCTCTGGTGTCCCGCAGGCTGAGTGAGCCGCGCGCCTCCTGCAACTGGTGCAGCACGTTCCAGATGGTGCGGGCCTTGCTGCGGATCAGGCCGCCGCCCGCCGCCCGCAGCGCCGTTTCTATGCCGTCAGGGCCATCTTGCAGGGCGGCTTCCCAGCGTGGGTACACCAGTTTCAGCCCGTCAAACTGCCGCCGCGTGATGACCGCCAGATTCTGCTGCGACAATATGGTGCCGATCAGCCCGTCGAGCGGCTCGGCGCTGCGCTCGGGTGTGGGCGGGTCGGGCAGGTACCGTTCGCGCAGCCGCCGAGTCACTTCGGGCAGAACGGGTGGAACAGGGTGCTGTTCGAGCAGGCTGGGGCGAGGCATTGCTGGATGGTAGTGCAGAGCGAAGTGGGCGCAGTGTGTGGCCGGGTTAAGGGTCCAGCCCCTCCAGCCACCAGCGCAGAAAACCGGGAAAGCGTGCGGCCCAGGCAGCCTCGTCGTGGCGGTGGTCCTCGCCTATTGCCAGCCGGACCTCGCTTACGGTCACGCGCATCTGGGCGGCGTAGCGGCGGGTTTGGTACACATGAAGGGCCGCTTCCTGCAAGCTGTCGCCTTCCAGTGTGCCCATGTCGAGGTACAGGCGACACTTGGGGGCCGGATGCTCGGCGCTCCAGCCGAAAAGAGCGTCGTCCTGAACCTCCAGACTGGGGCTGAAAGCTCCAATCGTGCCCCAGACCTGCGGACGGCTCAGGCCCCCGTACAGGCTCGCCACGCCGCCGTAGCTGCTGCCCGCCTGGGCGGTGTGCCGTGCGTCTGGAAGCGTAGAAAACCGGGCGTCTATGAGCGGCTTGAGCGTGTCGGCCAGGAACGTCTGATACCCTGCTGCACTGCTGGAAAAGTCGTTGGCGGCTATTTCGAAAGGTACGTAGTCGTTGCTGCGGAGTGCGCCCCGGACGGTCACGGCGACCATCAGGCAGGGGAGACCCTGTTCGGCCAGCGCCTGAGCCGCCTCGTCCGCGCCCCATTCCACTCCGGCAAAGGCCGTCGCACAGTCGAACATGTTGCCCCCGTCGTGCAGATACAGCACCGGGAACCGCTTCCCGGCCTGCGTACACTGCGGCGGCATCCAGACGGTGACGGTGAAGGTATCGTCCAGCTCCGGGCTGAGGACGCTGAAGGTCTCGATGTTCCCGGTCAGGGTCGAAGGGCGCGGCGTCAGCTCCCGACCCTGCCAGCTCACGACATGCAGGGTGTGGCTGGCGGCCTCCTGCACAGGGTGGAAGCGGTCAGGTCGCCGCTGGCCCCAGGCGTCTCCCTCCTCGCACGAATCCATCAGCACGTTGAACGCTAGGAGCGTGTCCAGCGGGTAGGCCCGCCGCAGCACCCAGCCGTCGCCCTCCCGCTTGAATTCCAGTTCCGGTAGGTTGCGTGCCCAGCCTTCCAGACCAGTCACCAGGAAAAACCGGGCGTCTGAGGGCGTGTTCGGCGGCAGATCGCCCAGGGTGAACGTCTGAACGGCGGTCTGGAAATCGTGCGAGTCGTTCATTCAATCGTCCGAAACGGTCAGGCGGCGGTGATAGTTGATCTGCCCCAGGTGGTAGTTCAGGTGGCCGTAGAGGTGAATCAGAAAAAAGCGGCTGGTCATGGCGGGCGGAAAGCCGGGCGGCTGGCGTGGATGGATTCTGTCCAGGCGGGCGTCGTCCAGAGTTGCCAGCGTCTGCTCGACCAGCTCGCGGGCGCGCTCCAGGCCGCTCAGCAGCTCGGCACGCGGGACGTTCCGGCGCGTGAACTCGGCCTCACGGTCACGGGCAAACGGATGCTCGCCCAGATCGTCGCCGACAAACTGCGACAGGTTGCCCACCAGATGCAGCGCCAGATTGCCCGCCGAATTGTTGATCTGCCCGGCGACCTGCCAGAGCTGGTCCTCGTCCGGGTAGGCCCTGATATCGGCGATGACCCTGTTCAGATCACGGTTGAAGAGAAGGGTCAGTTCGGAGATCATGCCCTAACGTACTACGCCGGGGGCAACATCAGCTTGCCTTCCAGCGGGGTGCTGAGCACGATGCTGGTCTCGCAGGTGAAGCCCATGCCGATCAGGTCGCCCAGCAGCACCTCCAGGGCGTGAACGTCGGGCACGGCGACTTTCAGGATGCACGAGTTGTTGCCGGTCACGCTGTGGCACTCCAGCACGCCGTCGTGCTTCTGTGCCCACCTGACCAGCTCCGGGTCGCGCTTGCCGCTGTCCTGTACGCCTACGAACGCGGTGATGCTGCGCCCCAGCGGTTTGCTGGCGACCCTGGCCCCGTAGCCCAGCACCACGCCGGTTTCCTCCAGGCGGCGCACCCGCTCGGTGACGGCGGGGGCCGACAGCTCGACCCGGCGGCCCAGCTCGCGCATGCTGAGACGCGCGTCTTCCTGCAACTCGCGCAGGATCCTGTAGTCGAGCGGGTCGAGCGAACCACCGTGCAGTTTCAAAACACTCCGTGCAGTTTCATTGCCCACAGTTTAACAGCCCACCTTGCAAGCGTAAAGCGCGGCGTGCCATTTGGCAGGGTT
>JANXWI010000514.1 GCA_025351205.1 Deinococcus sp. | reverse complement strand
GTCACGTTCAGGGTGTTCATCTTGCCCAGGTCCTGCGGCAGCGTGACGCTGGCAACCGTGAAGCTCGACTTGCCCTGCGACAGCTTTGCCAGATACGGCTGCTGATCGACGGTGTAGCGCAGGTCCTTGAGCGTCGCCACGTCGCCGGTGTCGCCCACCGTGCCGCCCGGCCAGGTCAGGGTGCCGCTCACGCCGCGCCCCGCGTTGTTGACCTGAAACTGCCCGGCCAGTGCCTGCCACGCGGCCTTGCCCGGGCCGTCACCGTAGCTGCCCGCCGGAACGCTCAGCACGCTGTCGGCGTTGCCTCCCAGACCGATCACCGTGTGCAGGTTGGGTTTTTTGCCGCCGAAGGCCTTGTCCACGGCGGCCTGCACCTTGGCGTCGTCCCAGATGATCTCGGTCTCGACAATCGCCTGCCCCACGGCGCTGAAGCCCGGCAGCGGCCCGTGCTGGATGTGGTTGCGGAGGTGCAGTTTCATAGGCGCAGATTTGTTGTCCAGCACCAGATAGATGTCATCGGTGCTGCTGCTCAGGCCGCGCGCGAAGGTGTGGCGCTCCACTTTGCCCAGGTTGTTGCTCCTGAGCGCCGTGTCGATGGTGCCGCTCAGGCGGTTGCTGATCGCCTCGGCCTGTCCCGCCGAATAGACGGTGCTGCCCGCCCAGGCCCCGGCCAGCAGCAGGACCGTGACGCCGCCGATCAGCAGCCCGCGCCCGGAGCCGGAGCGCTTGGTAGGGGGCCTGGGCGTCGGAACGCGGGGCATCTGTGAATCCGGCGTCTGGAAATCATCTGGAAGAGTCACCCCCCCACTCTATCCAGAAATGAGCCTGCGGTGTGACATGGTTGACTGGCAATTTGGTTGAGCTTCATTTAAACGCTTCATCCTGACAGCCGGGCTGCTCGGTTCCTGACTACTGGAGCCACGCGAACACGTCTATGCTGTTGCCGTCCGGGTCTTGCAGGGTGGCGTAGCGCTGCCCCCAGAAGGCGTCGCAGGGCGCGGCGGTCACGGCAAAGCTCAGAGCGGTCATGCGCCCACAGGTCTCGTCCACCTCGGCGCTCGATCCGGCCTGAAAGGCAATGCCCATTCGTTGCCCGCTGGGAGGCGTCCAGGCCGGGTCGAGCTGACGCGCCAGGGCCTCGGTTTCCCAGGCGATCCGCAGGCCGCCCTGGGTCACTTCCACATGGTCCTGCGGTTCCCCGGCGGCGTCCAGGTGCGCCCCGTCCGGAATCGGCAGCCCCAGCGCCCGGTAGAATGCCAGGGTGTGCGGCAGGTCGGCAGTCACGAAACTCAGGTAGTTGAGGGTCAGTGGCATAACGTAATCTTACGCCTGATTCAGCGTCGTCCGTAATTCGAGCGGCCCGCGCAGCACGAAGTTGGGCCGGAAGTTCACCGTCTGCGGCAGCACCTTCAGGTCCGGGCAGCGCTCGGCCAGCGTACGGAACACCACCTCGCCCTCCAGCCGCGCCAGACTGGCTCCCAGGCAGTAGTGCGGCCCGCTGGCGAAGGCCAGATGCCGGGCGCTGTTTGTCCGCTGCGGGTCGAGGCGGTGAGGGTCCGGGAACAGCGCCGGGTCGCGGTTGGCCGCCGCCACGATCAGGCCCACGAAGCTGCCTGCCGCCAGCGTCTGCCCGCCGATCTGGGTGTCCTGCGACAGCCCGCGCCCGGTCCGCTGCACCGGAGAGGTCAGGCGCAGCAGTTCCTCGGTGACGTTGGCCGCCAGTTCCGGGCGCTCCACCAGGGCGGCCCAGGCATCCGGCTGCCTTGACAGTTCCAGCAGCCCGCCCGAGATCAGGTTGGTGGTGGTCTCGTGGCCTGCGGCCAGCAGCAGCACCGCGTTGGCCAGCAGCTCGTCGCTGCTCAGGCGCTCGCCGCCGTCCTCCACCGCCGCCAGGGCGCTGAGCAGGCCCGGCTGCGGGTGGGCGCGCAGTTCGTCCGCCAGGCCCCGGAAGTAGAGGCGCATCTCGCGGGCCTGTCCCTCGACCAGGCTCATCAGTTCCGGGGTACTGTTGCTGCCGCCCAGCAGTTCGGCCACCGCGCCCGACCACTCGCGGAACTTGGCCTCGTCCTCTCCTTTCAGGCCGAGCATCTCGGTGATCACGCCCACCGGCAGCGGCACGGCCAGGTCGGCCACGGCGTCGAATTCCGGCCTGCCCGCCGCCGATTGCAGCAGGCCGTCTAACCTCGATTGCACCAGTTCGCGGCTTCCGGCCACCACCCTGGGCGTGAAGGCGGCCTGGGCCAGCGAGCGCAGCCGGGTGTGCGACGCGCCGTTGTGAAACAGCATCATGGGTTTCAGGACCAGCATGGCTTCCGGGTAGGCGC
The DNA here is from genome assembly GCA_025351205.1 of Deinococcus sp. Classification (GTDB taxonomy): domain Bacteria; phylum Deinococcota; class Deinococci; order Deinococcales; family Deinococcaceae; genus Deinococcus. The sequence goes on along the minus strand of JANXWI010000514.1, from coordinate 6,248 downwards.
TCTCGCCCCCTTCCTGGCCCTCTTCCTGAAAGAAGCCCCCACCGCTCACCGCCGCCGGCGAACGCAGCACCGCGCTGACCGCCTCGTGGCTGAAGGTCAGCGCCGAGTTCCACTCGGGCACGCGCAGTACGTCGCCGGTGCCCTGCTGCCGCGCCAGCGCCTGCGCCCGGGCGTACAGCGGGTAGGGGTCAATGATGGCCTCTGGACCGAACATGGCCTGGGCAAGGTCCAGCGCCGGAGAAGTGACAGCAGTCATGCCTGAAGTGTAGCCCCGCAAATGAACCGGGTCTGAGACGGAGGCGCGTTCATCTGCCAACAGGCAGAGGAGGGAAGGCCGGTCTGCTCAGCTCAGCAGCCCGCCGCCGCAGTCGCCCAGCTCACGGAACTCCTGGGCCTTGTGCGCCAGCCCCATGCTGTCGTAGCAGTCGGCCAGCCGCAGCGCGAAGAAGCGCACGGCCTGACAGTCTTCACGGCGCTCGGCGGCCTCCAGGCAGGTGCGGTAGTGCATGACCGCCAGATGGTACTGCTCACCGCTGGCGGCGTGTTCGGCGCGGCAATGCGCCACGCGCAGGGTCACGATGTCTGGGGCAAGGCGATTCATGGACGCCCTCAGTGTAGTCAGGCACAGGGGGCGTGAATGCGAGGTGAAGAAGGTTTGGACCCGTCAGCAGGCTGTTTTTACTGTGAGCAAAGGTGCCAGATTATGCACGGACAGAATCGCCCGGCACGGTTATGATCAGATCCGGTCCTGCCTTCAGCGCCGCGCCGCCACGCCCAGCAGCGCCAGTCCGGCCAGCAGGTAGATCAGGGTGGGTGTCCAGGCCGCCAGCACCGCCGAGAGCGCCCCGGTCTCGCCCAGCACCCGGAACACGCTCCAGGTGGCGTAGTAGGCAAAGGTCAGCATCAGCACCCAGACCAATCCCACGTTCAGGCCGCTGCGCAGCGAGTAGATGCTCAGGGCGACGGCGAAAAAGGCCATGCTCACGGCGGCCAGCGGCTCGGCGAACTTGCGCTGGAGGGCCGTGAAATCGCGCGGCGACACGATGCTCCTGGCCTTCAGGGCGCGCACGTTGGCGATCAATGTGGGCAGCGGCTGATAGATGGGCAGCAGTTCGTCGCCCGCGCCCAGGCTGGCCTGGAGGTCCTGGACCGGCAGCGTGCCGCTCTGGAAGCGCACCACCGTCACCGGGCGGGTGTCCTGGTAGGTGATTCGCAGCCCGTCTTGCAGCACCAGCACGCTGCCCCGCAGCTGCCCGCGCCGCGCCGTGATGACCTCGCGGGCGCTCTGGCCGTCTCGCAGCGTCACGATCCTCAGCCCCGTGAGCTGGCCGCCGGGCTGCACCTGCGCCACGCTGATGGCCCGCCCGAGCGCGTCCTTGAGCACCACGCCGCCATTCCCAGGCCCACTGTCGCCGCCAGTGCTTCCCAGGCCCAGCACGCGCGGGTTGTCGAGCACGATGTCGCGCTGCACCTGCAAGGCCTGCACCTTGGCGCGCGGCACCAGCGTCTCGGCCACCGTGAAGCTCAGCAGCGCCACGCCCAGGCTCAGCCCCAGCACCGGCCAGAACAGCCGTGTGCCGCTCAGTCCGCCCGACTGCGCGGCTTTCAGTTCGGCGTCGCTCGACAGCCGTGACAGCCCCAGCATGGCCGCAAACAGGAGTGCGATGGGCAGCCCCCGCGACACCGCCTCGGGCACCTGCAAGGCCACCAGCCGCAGCACCAGCAACGGAGCGGCCCCTTTCGCCAGCAGCGGCGCGATCACGCTCTGGAGGGCGGCCAGCAGCAGCAGCAGAATCACCACCGCCAGCCCGGAGAGCAGGTAGGGCAGGATTTCTTCCAGCACGTAGCGGTCAAAACGTTTCATGGCTGGCCCGGAGAAATCTTGGCGGCAGGTCCAGACCGTGCCTGGAATGCTGAAAGGCTCTTGCAGCAATTGTGAGACGGATGGCGGGGCCGAGGCGAAATTGAGCCGTCTGGACGCGCCCTCACCCCGCTGCTTTGCAGCGCCCCTCTCCCGGAGGTAGAGGGGTGAACGGCCTGGAGATGGGGATTGAGTTCAGGCCTGCTCGGTGGTCCCCTCTCCCCCTCGCTGCGCGAGGCCCCTCTCCCGCCAGGGGTGAGGGGGTACGGCCACACCCCGCTGACGCTCGGTGGAAAGAATTGGTCGCCCGAATGGATTTGCAACCCTATAAGATCGCCGACGTACAGCCTTCGGCGGATCAAAGCCGCGCCCAGGCAACCGAGTGATCCAGCCGAAACCGCTAACCTTTCAGCCTCAAGAAGCGGATTTCCGCTTTCCAGATGGATAAAACCAGGGTCAATACCCCGCTGGATAAGCCGACGCGCCCTGCCAACAGCGCAGCGCTTGACGGTTCTGTAAGCCCCCCTACCCCGGTGGGGGTAGGGGCTGGGGGTGGGGGAAATGCAAAAGCTCAAAGCCTTCGCCCAGCAGAACAGACAAACACCACTCACCTGAGCCGCCAAGCCAGCCCACCGCCGAGCAGCAGAAACACCAGATTGGGCAGCCAAGCCGCCAGCCCGGGCGACAACGCCCCCGCCTGAGCCAGCGAAGGTACAGTGCTCCAGAGTACATAAAACCCGAAGATGAACAGAATCACGCTGGCAGCGGCCCAGGCCCGGTTGCTGAGCAGCAGCCCCAGCGCTCCGGCGGCCAGCACGAACACCAGGGGCGTGAACGGGTCGGCCATGCGGCGGCTCAGCTCGAAGGCCACCACGCGCTTATGTTCGTCGGGCAGCGGAGTAACGCGCTTCAGGGCGGCCAGCTGCGCCTGCAAGGCGGGGGTGCTGGTCTGGTTGGGTTCGGTGTCCGGGCGCTTGAGGACGTCGTTCTGGGGCAGCACCAGTGTGCCCACCAGGGGCCGGGGCACGCCGTCGGCCATGACAGAGCTGCCGCCCTGGAGGGTCCAGGTGTGGGCCGAAGCGTCCCAGAGGCCGTACTGCGAGCTGTACACGTTGTCGCCCTGCACCACCAGCACGCCGGTCAGCTGCGCCCGCGCACCGCCGTCGTTGTTCTGCACCCGGCCCGCCGAAAAAAAGGTGTCGCCCTGGGCGTAGGCGTAGCTCTTGGTGCTGGGCGGGGGAGCGGCCAGGTTGAACACTACCCGGTAATAGGAGTTCCACCAGCGGGCCTGAGAACCGGGCGTGAGCCAGCCCGCGTTGTAATAGGCCAGCGTGCCGACCAGGAGAGCTGGCAGCGCGAGCGGCAGCAGCAGCGCCAGGGGCCGCACGCCCGCCGCCATCGCCGCCTTGAATTCCGAGTCCTTGGCGAGTCGCCCGAAGGCCAGCAGCACCGCGAACGGCACCGACAGCACCAGACATTTGTTGAGCAGTCCGGGCAGCAGGTTGGCGAACAGGCCGAGCGCCTGCACGGGCTTCACCCGGTAGGCCAGGAAGTACCCCACGGTGCTGCTCAGCACGTCGGTCATCTGGAGGGTCAGAAACAGCAGCACGCCGCCCAGATACCACGGCACCACTTCTTTCAGGACGTAAAGGGGCAGTCTGCGCGTTCCGGCCCGGCCTGACACCGCCCTGCGTGACGCGGGACCTTGAGACGCGGGGTTTTGTGGCATTGGATTTTGCGGCACAGGGCTTTGCGACACGGCAGGCATTCTAGCGGGCCGGGCCATGAGGAACCGGCGCGCGGGTCTGGTCTATCTGTGGCGGGCCACGTTTTTACCTGTAACGGGCCACGTCGCGCAGATGGGCGGCGTAGTCGGCGTTCACGTGAATCTGACCGTCGAGGCCGTGCACGAAGTACAGCGCCTGCTGGCCCGCAGCGGTGGTGCGCCTGGGGCTGATCACGCTCAGCAGGGCCGCCTCGCCGGGGTTGTTGATCGGGCCAGGGGGCAGGCCGCGCCGGGTGTAGGTGTTGTAGGGCGTGTCCTTCACGAAGTCTCCGGCGCTGCGGTCCAGCTCGTTGAGGTTCTTGCCCAGCCCGTAGGCCACGGTGGGGTCTGCGCCCAGGGCGATGCCCGCCTTCAGCCGGTTCAGGAAAATGCCCGCGATGGTCGGCATCTCGCGGGTGTTGGCGGCCTCGGCCTGCACCATGCTGGCCAGCGTGACCCAGCCGCAGGTGTCCAGGCCGAGTGCCCCGGCGCTCTTCAGGCGCTGCGGCGTGAGTTCCTGGGCCATGCGGTTTTTCAGGGCCAGAACGATCTCGGTGTTGGTCGCCTCGGGCCGCAGCGGGTAGGTGGCCGGAAACAGAAAGCCTTCCAGCGAGCCGCCGGGGCAGCCGCCCTTGAGCGCTTCCAGGTTGCCCGTAAAGCGACCAGGGTTTCCCAGTTTTGCCGCTTTCAAAATGGCCGGAAGGTCTTTCACCCTCTTGCCTTCCGGAATGGTCACGCTGCGTACCCGGGGCCTGGGCGCGTCGGCCAGCCGGTCGGCCACCCCGAAGGCGTCGAGGCCAGCGGGCAGGTCGTAGTAGCCCTCGCGCAGCCGCCCTGCCGTGCCCCGGAAGCGCATGATGGCCCGCAGCGCGTCGGCGGACCTGACCACCCCGCGCTGCTGCAAGCGGGCGGCGGCGGCGGGCAGGGTGTCGCCGGCGCGGACCTCCAGTCTGTAGGCCCGGCCCATGCTGCTGGCGCTGCCGCTGCCCTCGGCTCCAGGCGCCGGGGCGCGGGTCAGGCTGTAGCCGTAGGCCAGGACAGCCACGAGAGCGAGCAGCAGGACCAGCAGCAGACCGAGCAGGGTACGCCACCAGCGCCAGCGACGTTTCTGCTGTGGCCTGGGCACCGGAGACGGCGGCAGCGGGGTGAGCTGCGGCAGCGTCACCGGGTGCTCCCCGGGAGGCTGGCCTGTGCGCCTGTCGCCTCATTTTTGGATTGCAGTACGGCCAATTCGGGTACGGTCTCCAGATACGGTGCGAGGCGGGCGTGCAGATCGGCGTCGGCGGGCGGCCTGGCCCCGAAGCGCGAGACCACCCAGCCGCCCACCTGGGCCGCGCAGCGGGCGGCCAGAACCGGGTCGCCGCGCTCCAGCCCGCCGTGCCTCAGCAGATGGGCCAGAAAGGCTCCGCCGAAGGCGTCTCCGGCCCCGGTGGCGTCCTGAAGGCGGTCATCGGTGGCCGGGATGTGGCTGCGCGGGCATTCAGGCCCCTCGATCAGCGCGCCGTGTTCGTCCATTTTCAGCACCACCAGGGCAGCGGGGTAGCGCTGACGAAACCATCCCATCGCGTCCTGCGGCGTGTCCTGACCGCTCATGGCGCGGGCCTCGTCGGCGTTGGGAAAGATGATGTCGAAGGGCACGGCGTCCACGATCTCCAGAAACTTGCCCCGGCCCAGCTGACCGATCATCTGAAAGCTGCCGGGGTCGAGCGACAGGCTGGCCCCCGCCGCGTGCGCGATGCGGGCGGCCTCCAGGGCGGCTGCGCGCGGCGGGTCGCGGAACAGGCTCCAGGCGGTCAGGTGCAGGTGGCGGGCCGAGGCGATCAGCTCACGTGGCAGTTCTGAGGGGAGCAGTTCCCAGTCTGCGCCCTGTCCGGTGAGCATGGCGCGCTGGCCGCGCTGGTCGATCAGCGCCAGGATCACACCGGTGCGGTGCAGCGGCGACACGCACACCTGGGGCGTCACGCCCTCTTCCCGCAGGTCCGCCACCGCCAGTTCGCCGAAGGTGTCGTCGCCGATCTTGCCCACGAAGGTACTGGCCTGCCCCAGCCGCCGCGCCCAGACCGCCAGGTTCGCGGCACTTCCGCCGCCCGACAGCTCCAGTCGCCCGGTGGTGTCGCCGCCTGCCTGGAGCAGCGTGTCGGGCTTGGCGAGCACGTCCCAGGCCAGGTCGCCCAGCGAGATCAGGGGGCCGGGGGGCAGGCCGGGCAGCAGGCCGGGCAGGGCGGCGGAAACCGGGGGCGGGGCGGCGTCGGGACTCATGCGCCTACAGCCTAGAGTATTTCGGTGTGTTTCCACACAGCTGGCTTCAGAAAGGTTTCATACGGATTCCGGAAATGGACGGAATCCGCACGGGGTCATACTCGCTCCGCTCAGAACCATTCAGCAAACGGAGCGGTCCTTTTCAGAAATCCGTATCAGAACTTCACGACGTTGCAGGTACACCGGCCCGTGCTGGTCAGCTTGCCGTGTTCGTTGGTGAGCGTCACGTTCCAGACCAGCACGCTGCGGCCCCGGTAGCTCAGGTCGGCCACGCCGCGCACCAGCCCGCCCGTCGCCCCGCGCACATGGGTGATATTCAGGTCCACGCCCACGGCCACCTGGGTGCTCACGTCGAGGTTCAAC
>JANXWI010000512.1 GCA_025351205.1 Deinococcus sp. | reverse complement strand
TCAGGAACTGGGTGGGCATAGGGGAAGTATGCCGCGCCACTTCCGGGTATTTGACATGCAGTTCCCTCACCATTCAGGGAATTGTGACCACTCCACACACAGATGGACCGTCATACACGCGCCAGTCGCCTCTGAAGCATCTCAGGAACCAGGGCGGCGGATGATGCGTCTGAGGCGGTATTCGGCGCGGTACTCACTCGGAAGCTTTTCTTCAACGACTGAAATTCCGTAGTGGGCGAACCGGGTGGCATGCAGACTTGCCGTGCGAACGTCATGCGCTCTCACCCTCTCTCTGAGTTCACGCCACGCTCGCTCATCCGTTTTCTTTGGAACACGCAGGCGGGTGCCAATCACCCGCATGGGCAGGCCGCACACAGGACACCGTGCCAAATCGGAGCGGCTGACTGTCTGGTGATCTAAACAGACGTGGTTCTGGCGGAAGGGGGCATGGGAGCGGGCCTGCGTAGACATGCTTCAGCGTATCAGGAGCGCTCATTACCCGACATCAGCTATCTGGCTGAGACACCAGAGGGTCTGGGCCATGCTCACGCCCAGGCCCGCACCACCTTCAGGGTCTGACCGTCGCCGTCGGCCACCGCCACCAATGCACCCTCCAGCGTGACGAGGAAGCGGCCCGCCCCGCTCCACTCGGGCCGCTTGCCCTGCCGCAGCCGCAGCGCCAGATCGGGCGTGGCCTCGATGGTCGGCAGATCGAGCGCCTTCAAATCGTCCAAGCCTTTGGTCCCGTCCAGGTCGTCCAGCGCTACGGCCAGTTCCAGCCCGAAGCGGCCCACCCGGGTGCGGACCAGCCCCGACAGGTGGGCCGGTACGCCCAGCGCCGCCCCGATGTCGCGGGCCAGCGAGCGAATGTATGTGCCGCTGCCCACCCGCGCCCAGACGAGCAGGGTGGCAAACTCGCCCAGGGCGGGCGGCAGGGTGAAGGTGAAGCCGGAAGGGCTGATCTGCCAGCGCCCCTCCGCGCCCGGGGCGAAGGTGCGCGGAGCCTGCTGCACGCCGCTGTACAGGCCCAGCAGGCTCAGCTCGTGCAGCGTCACCGGGCGGGCGGGCAGCTCGATGTGCTCGCCAGCACGGGCGGCGGCGTAGGCCCGCACCCCTCCGACCTGGATGGCGCTGTACTGCGGCGGCACCTGCATCTGCGGCCCCTGCATGCCGTCCAGCAGCGCCTGCACCTGGGCCGTGTCCAGCGCCGGAACCTCCGACGTGCTGTCAATCGGCCCCTCGGCGTCGAGCGTGGGCGTGCCCGCTCCCAGGCTGATCCAGGCCAGGTAGTCCTTGCTGCCTTGTTCCATGAACTGCACCAGCTTGGTGCTGCCCTCGACGCACAGCACCAGCACCCCGGTGGCGAGCGGGTCGAGGGTTCCGGTGTGGCCCACCCGTTTTGTCGCCAGGGCGCGGCGGGCGCGGGCCACCACGTCGTGCGAGGTGAGGTTCAGCGGCTTGTCGGTGATGTACACGGGCATGCCATGCAGGGTAGTGCATGGCGGCGGAACGGAGTTCTGACCTGGTAAGAATTCCGTCCGAGTCCCGGACAGTCGAAAAAGAACACCCGTCAGTCCTTCTGCTCGGTCAACGCAGCGCCCATCAGGACGCTAGGTGTTCGGCGACGCTCTGCCGCTTGACCGGGTGAAGACGCGAACTGCACGGAATTCAATCGGAATCTTCACACCAGCAGAAAGCCGACGAACACCTGCCCGGTTCGTCGGCCCCATTGCCCCCCCGTCCGGTCAGCTGTTCAGCGAACGGTACACCGCCGCCTCGAAATCCACGAAGCCGGGGTACGACGCCACGTCGAAAAACGGCAGAATCTGGGTGCCCACAAAGCCGCCGACACCGTTCTGGCGGTCGATCCAGTAGAACAGGTTGCCCAGGCCCGCCCACATCAGCGAGCCTGCCGGGCGGCCCGTGTGGGTCGGCTCCTCATTGCGCTGGAAGGTGTAGGCCCAGGTCTTGCGGACGCCGGGGTCGAACTCTCCGGCGTTGGCGAGCGACGGAATCGAGGTGGGCCAGCCGCCGCTGGTCATGCCTGCGGGCAGGCCGTTGCCCGACATCATCTCCACGGTCTCGGCCTTCAGCACCCGTCCGTGGGGACCGTCGCCGTCGTTCAGGAACATCCGGATGAACTTCATGTAGTCGCTCACCGTCGAGTACAGCCCGTGGCCGCCCATGTCCATTTCGGGCGGCTGCGGCAGAATCAGGTCGGGCAGCGGCGTCAGTTTGCCGTCCTGGGCGCGGTCATGCAGCACTGCCAGCCGTGAGCGCATCGAATCGGTCAGGGTGAACGCCGTGCTGTCCATGCCCAGCGGCGCGAAGATGCGCTCGGCCATCACCTCACCCAGCCGCCTGCCGCGCAGCTTCTCGACCACGCGGCCCAGCCAGTCGATGCTGGGGCCGTAGGTCCAGGCCGCGCCAGGATCGTGCTGAAGCACCGTCCTGACCGAGGCGAAGGTGCTCGAAACCACGGTGGGGATGCCGTGGGCGGTGCGGTACTTCAGGTCGTCGGCGCTGAAAAACTCGTAGGCCAGGCCCGAGGTGTGCAGGATCAGATCGCCCACCGTGATGTCGCGGCTCGGCGCCTGGGTCTGCGGCTGGCCCGCGTCGTCGAAACCGTTCAGTACCTGCAACTCCGCGATTTCTGGCACGTACTGTCTGGCCGGGTCGTCCAGCCGCAGCAGGCCCTCCTCGACGAGTTGCATGGCGCACACGCCGGTCATGGCCTTGGTGGTCGAAAAGATCGCCATGACAGAGTCGGGCGTCATGGCCTGCTCAGCGCCCAGCGAACGCCTGCCCGCCGCGCCCTCGTAGAAGTTGCCCTGGCGGTCTGTGGCCATCGCCACCACGCCGGGCACGCCCCCGGCCCGGTTGACCATGGAGTCCAGAACGGTATCGGCGGCCTGCTTGACGTCGTGTGGCATGTTTCTCCCTGAAGGACCGCGCCCGCCAGGGTACTGACTCTGGCAGTGCAACGAGGACTGCGGCTGAACAACCCGGCCCGAACTGACCTTGCCCAACTCAATTGTGTTTGACATTCGAGTTTAGCACGGACCCGTGAAACCCATTTGAGGGGCCTGGCAGACACCCCCGGGCATCACCGTTCGGGAAGCCCCCCGCACCAGTTCTGCCGGGTCACACCCCCGTCGCCGCCAAGGCCCCCAGCAGCGCCAGTGGCGCGGTTTCCGCCCGCAGGATGCGCGGCCCCAGCGTGACCGCCATGAAGCCCAGGGCCGTGAGCGCGGCCACCTCGGCGTCTGCAAATCCGCCCTCCGGCCCACTGACCAGCGTGAGCGGCATTTGCCAGTGCAGCGTGTCGGTGAGTCTGGCCGCGCTGCCGGGGTGCGCCAGAAAGCCCTGCCCGCTCAGCGTCAGGCGCGCCAGAGGAACAGGGGCCAGCACCTCCGGGGTCACGGCCCGGCGCGACTGTTTGCTGGCCTCGGCGGCGATGCGGCGCAGGCGGATCAGCTTCTGATCGCCGATCTCCTGCACGTCGGCGTGCCGGGTTTGCAGCAGCTGCACCGTACTCACGCCCAGCTCGGTGGCGGCCCGCACCACGTCGCTCAGCTTGTCGCCCTTGAGCAGCGCCACGGCCAGGGTCACGGGCTGAGGCGTCTCGCGGTCATTGACCACCGCCTCGCCCAGTTCCAGCATCGCCCCGACCCCACTGGCAGGATCGTCCAGCCGGATCAGGGTGGCGCTGGCCTCCGCGCCCTGCCCGTCGAAAACCCGCACCTGCGTGCCGACGCCCAGCCGCAGCACCCGCAGATGCTGCGCCTCGCCGACTGAGAGCGGCATGACGCGGGCCAGGGCGCTGACCTTGACGCGGTGCATGCTCAGCGTGGCCCGTTGATGGCGGTCACCAGCGCCCACTCGCCGTCGAGGCGCTCCTGCACGCCCGTGAAGCCCTCGCGTTCCAGTGCTTCCCGCACCAG
>JANXWI010000460.1 GCA_025351205.1 Deinococcus sp. | reverse complement strand
TCTCGGCGTCGTCGGGATGCGGGGCCAGCACCAGCCAGTCGAGGGGTTGAGGGGTGCCGTAGGTGGTGTACATGTGTGAGGATCAGGCTAGCGCGGATGAATAGCGGTTTGAGGTGGCGTGTTCTGTCAGGCGTTGGCTTTGGACTTTTGCATTTCCCCCACCCCCAGCCCCTACCCCCGCCGGGGTAGGGGGGCCAACAGAAGCGTCAAGCGCTGCACGGTGGACAAGGCGGGTCGGTTTGTACCTCGGGGTATTGACCCTGGTTCCACACATTTGGAAATCGGAAATCCGCTTCTTGGTGTTGGAAGAATCGCCTCTGCTCCCGAGCCACAGGATTGCCTGGGCGCGTATTTGATCCGCCGGTGGCTGGTAGCGGTTCTCTGAAAAAATTGCAGATTCATTCCAACGATCTACTTTTAAGAACATCAAAGAGCTGAAGCTTTCGCCACCTGACCAAAAGTAAAAATAGTGGGCGGAGGCGAGAAACTTCTGCCCATAACCGCCGCACAGCCTTCAGCGAGTCAAGGCCGCGCCCAGGCGAACAAGACGGCCAACTGGAATGACAACCCTACCAGCGCCAGGAAGCGGCCTTGTCGCACCCGTGAGGGAACGGCGCACAGCTCAAGCGTTGCAATGGGCATACATCGACTCGTCTTTCCAACTGCGCAGCGCTTGACGCCTCTTTTTGCTCCCCCTGCCCCTCAGGGGTAGGGGGCTGGGGGGTGGGGTGATCGCAAAAGCATAAAGCCAAGGCCTCATACGGATCCAAAAGAATTAGGCCCGCCGAACACGTCAGCGGGCCGCCCTTCCAATGCGACGTTTACAGGTCCAGCAGCATCCGCGCCGGGTCTTCGAGGTAGTTCTTGATGGTCACCAGGAACTGCACGGCTTCCTTGCCGTCGATGATGCGGTGATCGTAGCTCAGTGCCACGTACATCATCGGCGCGATGACGACCTGACCGCTCACGGCAATCGGGCGCTCGATGATGTTGTGCATGCCCAGAATGGCGCTCTGCGGCGCGTTGATGATCGGCGTGCTCATCATGCTGCCAAAGGTGCCGCCGTTGGTGATGCTGAAGGTGCCGCCCGACATGTCTTCCATCGTCAGCTTGCCCGCCTTGGCCTTGCCCGCGAAGCCCGCGATGGCCTTTTCGATGTCGGCCAGACCGAGCCGGTCGGTGTCGCGCAGAATCGGCACCACCAGGCCGCGTTCGCTGGCCACCGCGATGCCGATGTCGTAGAAGCCGTGGTAGATGGTGTCCTTGCCGTCGATGCTGGCGTTGACCGCCGGAAACTGCTTCAGGGCAGCGGTGGCGGCCTGCACGAAGAGGCTCATGAAGCCCAGCTTGACGCCGTGCTTGGCGACAAACAGGTCCTGGTACTTCTTGCGCAGGTCCATGGCGGGCTGCATGTTGACCTCGTTGAAGGTCGTCAGGATGGCCGCCGTGTTCTGCACGTCCTTCAGGCGCTCGGCGATGCGCTGCCGGATGCGGGTCATGGGCACGCGCTGCTCGGTGCGCGGGCCGCTGGCGACCTGAGGCTGCTGAGGCTGGACTTGAGCGGCGACAGGAACAGTGCTGACCGGGACAGGAACGGCACTCTGACCGGAGACAGCGTTCACCGCGTCCTGCTTCGTGATGTTGCCCTTGGGGCCAGTCGCCGTGATCTGCGCGGCACTGAGGTTGTTCTCGGCCACCACCTTGCGTACGGCGGGCGAGAGCGCCGGGGCGTCGCCTGCGGCCTGCTGAGCCTGTGCTGCCTGAGACTGGGCCGTCTGCGTGCTGCTGTCGGGATGGGTGACCGTGCCGCCCACTGTGCTCTGGCCGGGCACCGGACTGGCGGCAGGATCGGCGGCAGCTGGAGTCGCGGCGGGCGCGGCCCCGGCTTCACCGATGCTGCCGATCACCTGCTCGCTCAACACCGTGTCGCCCTCGGCGGCGCTGGTGACCCCCATCGTTCCGTCTTGCAGGGCGGTCACCTCCAGCACCACCTTGTCGGTCTCGATCTCGGCCAGCACCTCGCCGCGCCGCACCGCCTCGCCGGGTTTCTTGTGCCAGGCCAGCAGCGTTCCCTCGCTCACGGATTCAGAAAAGACAGGTACTTTGATGTCGGGCATGGGGTTGGACTCCTTGGATGATACGGATGAATGGATCTGAGCTTACAGGCGTGTAGCCCGTGGCCTGCGGCTTGTAGGAAAAGAGGGTTCTACAAGCCGCAGGCTCCGGGCCACGAGCTTCTCTACGACTGGGCGGTGGCTTCCTGCTGCACCGGCAGGGTCTGGACCGCAACCCGTTCACCCAGCGCCGCCGTGATGACCGCCGCCTGCTCCTGGGCGTGCACCTTGGCGTAGCCCGAGGCCGTGCTGGCGCTGGCCGGACGCCCCGCATACGTCAGCGTCTGGCCGTGCTGGAGGGCGTCGCGCAGGCTGTCCTGCATCGTCAGCCAGGCACCCTGGTTTTTCGGTTCCTCCTGCGCCCAGACGATGTGCGCGCCGGGGTATTTCGCAAGTTCGGCCTCCAGGTGCTCTGCCGGAAAGGGGTACAGCTGCTCCAGCCGGAGCAGGGCCACTTCACGCTGCATGCCGGCCTCCCCTCTGGCCGCTTCCAGCTCCCAGTGCAGCTTGCCGCTGGAGATGACCACGCGTCTGGCCCCACTGCCGTCCTGGCTGTCGCCGATCACCTCGCAGAAGCGCCCATGGGTGAAGTCGCTCAGCGGACTCATGGCGGCCTTGTTTCGCAGCAGGCTCTTGGGCGTCATCACGATCAAAGGCTTGCGGTAGGGCCGGATCATCTGGCGGCGCAGCAGGTGGAACATCTGGGCGGCACTGCTGGGCACCACCACCTGCATGTTCTTCTGGGCGCACAGTTGCAGGTAGCGTTCCAGGCGGGCACTGGAGTGTTCCGGCCCCTGGCCCTCGTAGCCGTGCGGCAGCAGCAGGGTCAGGCCCGCCAGGCGCTGCCACTTGCTCTCGCCCGCAGCCACAAACTGATCGATCACGCTCTGCGCCCCGTTGGCGAAGTCGCCGAACTGCGCTTCCCAGATGACCAGCGAATCGGGCGCGCTGGTGGCGTAGCCGTACTCGAAGGCCATCACCGCTTCTTCCGAGAGGGTGCTGTCGATCACCTCGATGTGGCCCTGCTCCTGGCTCAGGTGGGCCAGCGGCATGTACTCTTCCTTCTCCGGGTCGGTGGCGTTCTGGTCGTGCAGCACCGCGTGCCGGTGTACGAAGGTGCCGCGTCCGGAATCCTGGCCGTCCAGGCGCACGTGGTAGCCCTCCTGAAGCAGCGTGGCGTAGGCCAGCGTCTCGCCCATGCCCCAGTCGATCTGCGCCTCACCCGCGCCCATCTCGCGGCGCGCCCTGAGCACCTTGTCGATGGCCCGGTGGACCCCGAAGCCCGTGGGCAGCTCGGTCAGCTTCTGCGACAGCGCCAGCAGCTGCTCTGCCGGGACCGCCGTGTCCGATTCCTCACTCCAGTGGGTGCCGATGTACTTGCGCCAGTCGAGGGCCAGCAGGCTCTGCTCCTCGTTGCGGATCTCCTCGACCACCGATTCGCCGGCGTCGAGGCGATCCCTGAAGCTGGTGATCAGCGCGTCGGCCTCGCCCGCCTTCAGCACGCCCGCCTCTTCGAGCGACCTCGCGTACAGGGCGCGCGTGCCGGGGTGCGCCTTGATCTCGCGGTACATGATCGGCTGGGTCATGGTGGGGTCGTCGGCCTCGTTGTGGCCGTACTTGCGAAAGCAGATCAGGTCGATGAACACGTCCTTGCCGAACTCCTGACGGTAGCGCAGGGCCAGTTCACCGGCGAACACCACCGCCTCGGGGTCGTCGCCGTTGACGTGCATCACCGGCGCGTTGCCGATCTTGGCCGCGTCGGTGCAGTAGCGGCTGCTGCGGGTGTCGCGCGGGTCGGAGATGGTGAAACCGATCTGGTTGTTGATCACGACGCGCACCGCGCCGCCGGTGGTGAA
>JANXWI010000457.1 GCA_025351205.1 Deinococcus sp. | reverse complement strand
GCCATTGGCAATTCGTCGGGGGCGGCGGGCAGGCCCCCGCTGGGGGTCCGTTCTGTACAAGAAGCCCCTCCTCTCCCTAGATCGATCGGCGCGTCTCTGGGTGCTTTTATTCCTTCAGACGCCTGCTGAGTCGCCATTGGCAACATCGGTCGGGGGCGGCGGGCAGGCGTGCTCAAGCGCGTTCTTGGTCAGTGCAGCGCCGATGACGACGCTTGACCGCTCCGTTCTGCCCAAGAAGCCCCTCCCTCTCCCTAGTACATGGACAACCGATCAGGGTGAGGTGGATTTAGGCTGCTATGCTCCCTCACCCTTGAGGGGGGAGGGCTGGGGAGGGGGTGAACGGGCTGGGCATCTGCGGCGCACTCAATCAATGACCTACCCTGATCGATTGACGATGTACTAGATTCTTTCAGCGCGTCTCTGAATTCCCTACCCACATCCCCCGCACCCGCCCCCACCCGGCTGCCCAGCCAATCGGCCTCGGCTCCAGTTCGTGCAGGGTCACGGCGTCCAGGCCGCGCTCACGCAGGGCGGGCAGCAGCACTTCCAGCAGCGCCTGGGTCCGGGCAGAGCGTTCGGCGTCGGGGCCGTCGTGGAGCAGAATCACCGCGCCTCCTCCGAGGGTGGGCAGCAGCTCACGGGCCAGCGCTGCCCCGTCCTGGGCCAGCCAGTCGCGTGATTCGGCGTTCCAGAGGGCCACCTTTACGCCCGCCCGCCGCGCCAGCAGACGGGTAAACGGCGAATGCCCGCCCCAGGGTGGGCGGTACAGCCGCTCCTTTCGGCCCGGTTCCGGGTGCCAGCCGAGCCGCCGCGCCTCCCCCCAGGGGGTAAACATCAGCGCGTGGCGGTGGACATGGCCGTGAGATTCGAGCTGGTGGCCCGCAGACTTCATGGCCCGCAGCGCCTCTGGACTGCGTTCGGCCAGCTCCCCGGTCAGAAAAAAGGTAGCGCGCACCTCGTGCCGCGCCAGCACCTCCAGCAGCGCCGGGAGCTGCGGCGAGGGGCCGTCGTCGAAGGTCAGGGCGACCCGGTTGCCGCCCGCGTCTCCCCCGCCCAGGGCACCCAGCCCGAACTGGCGGCCCAGCAGATCGGCGGCCAGCACGGCGAGGCCAGCGCTGCCCAGCAGCCACCAGAGGGCCTTCATGTCAGAGCGCTCTGCGCGGCCACAGGTACACGCCGGCGGTCAGCACGAACAGGGCCGCGCCCACCAGAAAGGGGGCCGTCATGCCCAGGCGGTCCCAGGCCAGGGTGCCCAGCAGCGGCCCGCCCGCCATGCCCACGTTCTCGGCGGTCATGACCACGCCCCAGCTGGCGGCGCGGCCTTCCCGGGGCAGCAGGCTGGCGACCAGGCCACCCCAGCCGGGCAGCAGGCAGGCGTAGCCCACGCCCAGCAGGGCGGCCAGCACAAAATACAGCCAGATGGGCGGCGTGGTCGCCATCAGGGCCAGCCCGCTGGCCGCGAGCAGCAGCCCCACGATCAGCAGCAGGCGGGGACCGTAGCGGGTGGTCAGACGCCCGGTGACGCCCAGCAGCGAGTAGGCCGCGCCCGCGCCCGCCACCAGCAGCCCCACCAGCCCCCACTGCCCCAGACCCACGGCGCTGGTGAAGGGCTTGATCACCTGCCCGAACAGCCCCAGCCCCAGCGTCTGGACCAGGGCGGCGGGCAGCAGAAACGCCAGCGTGCGCCGCAGGCTGCTGGGCGCGGCCTGCCGCTGGACACTTGTCATCGGGGCGCTGGCCGGACGCAGCTTGGCCGCGTTCAGGCTCAGGACCAGCAGCAGCGCCAGCCCCTGCACGCTCAGCAGCACCGCCAGCGGCCAGCCGCCGATGTCGTGCAGTCTCGACGCCGAGTTGGTGGCCGCGAAATGCAAGCCGGCCAGCGCCCCGATGGCCAGAAACCCGATGCCCGTGAACGGCCCGACGGCCACACTCACCAGCGACACGGCCTTTGGCTGCGTCTCTTCCGGGGCCAGCACGCTCGACAGCGTCATGACGGCGGGCCAGACCGGGCTGAGTGCGGCGCCGTGCAGCACCGCCAGCGCCACCAGCACCGCCGTGTTCGGAGCAAAGGGCATGGCGAACACGGTCAGCAGGCTGATCAG
>JANXWI010000450.1 GCA_025351205.1 Deinococcus sp. | reverse complement strand
TCCGGCGGGCCGTCGTTCATCTGGAGGCTCAGAACCGTCACGTGAAGGATCGACACCAGCGTCGGCGCGAAACGCTGATCTTGCACCCAGATGGAGCCGTCGAGCAGGGCCAGTTCCTGGTCGAGCGGGTTGGCCTCGATGGTCACCATCGCCAGCAGCTGACCCACCAGCTCCTCGGAGGGGTCGTGGATTGTTACCTTGCACTCGGTGATCTCGAAATCCGCGTAGGCCTTGTTGATGATCATGACCTTGTTGATGGTCATGACCTTGCCGTGGCGCGAGTTCAACGGGCGGTCCCCGGCCAGCGAGGTGCCCGGCACCGCAGCCCACAGCGTGACCTTCTCGCTCTGGGCCTGGCCGCTGACAAAGTATCCTCGGTTGAAACGAGAGCCGACCCTCACGAGTTTTCTGTAAAGACGTTCTGTATCATGATTCAGTTCTGTTAAAAGCCGCGTATTTTCAAGTCATATATGGTCACTTGCTATGTGCCGGGGTATTTGCCATGGTGTGTCACCCGGACAGCGTGCACGCGCGGGCAGGTGAACCCATGACCCATGAACCCCCATCCGACCAGCGCACCGAAGCCGCCCTGCGCGCCGCAGAAGGCCTGCTGCGCCAGCTCTTTCCCGCCGCCCTCCGGTTCACCCCGGCAGAAGTGCAGTTCCTGACCCTTCAGGCAGGCATCTGGGCCATGACCGCCGAGGCATCGACCCAGCAGCGCCGACTGCCGCAGCTGCTGGGCACGCAGCTCAACACCATGCGCCGGGCGCAGCCAGTCCCCAAGACCGCTGGCCTTCCCCACCTGGCTCCGGGCGACCTTCAAGGCATCAGAAAACGCTGTGAAGCGCTTGGCCAGCCCTGGACGCTGAAGCATCCGGTGCGCGATCAGGTCACCCAGACCAGCTACCGGATCTATCCGGCCCTGCTGAGCCAGGTGCGGGCCAGCCAGCACCCTGGCGATGTGACCAGCAATTACGACCTGCAGATCACGCTGGCCCTGGTCTACCTGGGGCTGCCTGCGCTGAGAATCCGCGTGAACAGCTTGCTGCGGCTGCGCTACCACGCCTCCCCGCACGACCGCAGCGCCCGCCAGCACCCGGACGCCGCGCCGGTCGCTGCGGTCCTGGCGGAACATGATCTGCCCTGGCGTGGCCGGACCACCCTGCGCCGGCCCACCACCCAGGTCGCCATGCGGGTCACCACCGCTCTGGCGGACGCCCTGAAGGCCGCCCCGCCCACCGACCTGCGCTGCACCATCGCCGACCTGCACACCACCCTGCTGGCCCTGTACCTGACCGACGCCGAACTGCGCGCCCAGATCGGCGCGCTGTTAGCGATGCGGCGAAAGGCTTAGAGCATTTGTCATAAAGATATCGATGGATGGGCGTGTCGGAACCAGCCAAAGATATCTTGCGGTGTGACGGCCTCAAGGGCGCGTCCGATGCTGTCATAAAGCGCTTGAACTGTTGTTTTTTTCCAGCCCCGCAGCAGCGCTTTCAACTTAGAGAACAGCATTTCGATGGGGTTGAAATCCGGGCTGTAGGGCGATAGGTACAGCAGGGTGCAGCCCTGCGCCTCAATCAGCGTGCGAACAGACGTCCAGTGATGTGAGGACAGATTGTCCATCACCACCACCTGTCCTGGGGACAGGGTGGGACACAGCTGGCTGCGCACATACCATTCGAAGAATTCACCGTTCACCGCGCCTTCGATGACCAGCGGGGCCAGCGGCCCCGCCAAGCTCAGCGCACAGGTCAAGGTGTGATTCTTGCCATGGTTTCTGGTGACCTGTCCGACTGCCCGCTCTGTACTGGGCGCACGGGCATAGCCGCGTGTCATGGCGGTGTTGAAGCCGCTTTCATCGAGAAAGACCAGTCTCTCAGGCTGCTGGAGGTAGGACGCGAGGTCATTCAGAAACGTTGTCCGCAGGGTCTCGTTGCGTTCTCTGGCGACCAGCGTTTTTTTTATGGGTGATTTTGAGCCGTGTAAACGCGCGGTCCACTGTTTTGAAGCTCACTTTTAGGCCCGTGGCCTCTTCGAGCATGCTTGCATGCTCGAAGAGAGTGGCGTCCGCATGCTTGTCCAATTGCCTGAGCAATTGTTGTTCATGCTCCGCCTGAAGCGTGAATGGACGCCCAGTCGGTCTGACGTACACATCCAACAGCCCCTGGTCGTCGAGATCCAAATACCGCTGAACCGTCTGGAGATGCACCCGGTACTGCTGTGCGGCCTTTTCGACATTCATTCCCTCGCGCACCGCCAGCACGATGCGCTCCCTCAAATCCAACCCGTAACCGCGTGCTCCCACTCGTTTCATACCCTTATTATGACAAATGCTTTAGACCACTGCCAGAAGAAATGAATCGACCCCCGATCCCCAGCTTTGCTCGACCGCTAATACCCGAGAGAGTTGGGGTCCCGAGAAGCACTGAGACATTTTCGCTCACGCCAGGCTGCCTTCCCGACGACAATAGACCCCGTGCTTCCCCTCACCCATTGCCTCGCACTGTCCGCCTGCCTGATCACCGCACCACTCTCCCTAGCGACCGCCTTCTTTCCAGTCAATCTCGATGTGCAGGAGACCGCGTTCGCGCGCGCCGCACGCAGCATGGGTTTTCAGCTGGACGCCACGAACTCCCAGGGCGATACGCACCATTACAAAAATCTCGCTACCGGCTGGGACGCAAAAGTCGAACTGGCGAACGGCAAAGTCACGAGCTACACCGTCTCAGCGCCCTACGACGCGAAATACCCGGTCGCCGCCAAGGACCTCAAGCGCCTCCTGGGGACCCCCTGGCGGGAAGGGGACGAACAGATGGCCTGGCTCGTGCCGGATCAGGCGATCACCACCTTCAAGAAAAGTTGGCTCTACTACGAGGTCAAGACCCTATCGCTGGCGTCCTCGGCAGGGCGAGATCTCAAAGCCAGCGCCAGCGACTGGAGCGCCAAAGCGGCGACCTCAGGTTCTGCGACACCGATGCCACGAACAGTAACGGCGGCCCCAAACGTCGAGAGCGCCGCGAAACGCGATCAAGACACCCAACAAGCTGCGCTGAAAGCGGAACAACAGCGCCGAGCCGTGGAAGGACCGTTTACGGACTCCCAGGTTCAGCGGATGTGCGCCGAGAGGATTCGCGCGTTGGACTCCAACGTCCGCACGACCGTGTCTTCGATGGACGACCGGCCCCGCAGGATGCGGATGTACAAGCTCGCCGACTGGAAGTATCTGCCGCGCATGTGGGTAGATGGCCCGACCGGCAAATACAAGCAGCGTTACGAATGCACCGTGCAAGACGACGGAACGATCAACGTCGAAGCATTGCAGTATTGAGTCTCAGGTCACGTCTATCAGATCCCGCAGCGGCAGCTCCAGCGCGTCGGCGATGCGGACGAGCGTGCTGAGCTTGGGATCCAGCTTGGCATTCTCCAGTTTGCCGGGATGGGTGCGGTGGATGCCCGCTAGGGCGGCAAAATCGTCCTGATTGAGACCCCGCTGCCGCCGCAGGGCACGGATGCGCTGCCCCAGGGCCAGACGAACTTCCAGTTCTCGGTGTGCTGCTGCTTCTGTTCGCAGTTCGGCCATTGCTTCAGCCTGGGCAGAATCACCGCAGAGTACGACTGATCGCAGAGTGTCATATTGTGCGGTAACACCACGCAAGGTAAGTCATATTGTAGGGAGGAGACCACGATGAATCGACATGCTTCCTTCGCCCTGCTCGGCCTTACCCTCCTTCTCAGTGCCTGTGGCGGCTCTTCCACCACCGGTACCATCACGAATCCAGCACCTGTGCCTGTTCCCAGCGGAACCGCACTGACCACCCTGACAGGCAAACTCCTGAACTGGCCCGGTATACCGGCCACCATGACGTTTCGAGATTTCTCCAGCACCAACAAGGATATTCTGGCCCAGGGGACAGCGGCCTCCGACGGGAGCTTTTCAATCGAGCTACCCAATGAAGCCACCATGGCGACGAGGTTGCGTAAACTCGACCTCACAGTTGCAACAGGCTGCACTTCTACGATTACACTCAGCGCTCCCGAGAGCAGGTTTTTTGAGACCAGCGGTTTCGACGTGAGCGTGGCCGACAAGACCATCGGCAGCGCAGGACTCGGCTACAGCCCGACGTTCTTCAATCCTGCCAGAAAAGGCGACATCGCCGTCCACTGGCTTTATGTCGATCGTGCAACGACAATACAGGGGGCCAGCAGCTGCTTACGCAGCACAGGGACGAGCAGAAGTGAGACCTACGATCTACG
Source organism: Deinococcus sp. (assembly GCA_025351205.1). GTDB lineage: Bacteria > Deinococcota > Deinococci > Deinococcales > Deinococcaceae > Deinococcus. The sequence goes on along the minus strand of JANXWI010000450.1, from coordinate 394 downwards.
TTTGACAAAAGGCTGGAATGCTGCGAGTGGTGAGTATCTGGCTGACGCTCCACAAAACGGGACCAACAGCACCGGTATCTATACTCTCAAATTTACGAGCGAAGTCAGCAACGGGGCTTCGTGGATATACATTCAGACACCCACTCCTTAGAGTTAAGTTAAATGCGGGGAAGGAGCTTTGCCGGGGAAAACGTCGGTATTGTGCTCTTTCAATCGGAGGAAAACAAATGGCGAATGCAGATTACGAAAACCACCCCAATCCCAACATCCGCATGCTGGCTTCTCTGCCCGAGGGTGAGCCACTGTTTCCTGGTGAGGGTCCTGAGTGGTTGCGCTCACACGTCTCCGACTATCCCCAGGACATCCGCCAGGCCCTGATCACCGAGAGTCTGCG
>JANXWI010000445.1 GCA_025351205.1 Deinococcus sp. | reverse complement strand
GCCATCGACACGCTCAAGGCGGCGGGGGCCGTGAGCATCAAGCTGATGAGCATCCTGGCCGTGCCCGAGGGCATAGGGCGCGTCCACGACGCCCACCCGGACGTGGAAATCGTGGTGGCCGCCGTGGACGCGGGCCTGAACGACCACGGCTACATCGTGCCGGGGCTGGGCGACGCCGGAGACCGGATTTACGGGACGAAGTAGGGGAGAGGCTGGTTTTCGTTCTGAACCTCCCAGTTCTGAGTGTGCCTACTCTCCCAGGGGCAACTCCCGTCGGTTTTTTTGCCCCTACCTTGTCGTGAACGGACGCGAATGACCACGCCACTCCTCCCCCTTGAGGGGGGAGGCTGGGAGGGGGTGAGCTTAATCGCCTTCCCGGCGTGGTCTGAACGGATAGGCTTCTTTATTTGGTGTGGTTCAGGGTGCCCGGCCCGTTCACCCCCTTCCCAGCCCTCTCTGCGAGCGGCCAAGCGTGGTCAACCGCGCTGCTTTGGTCAAGAAGCTGTGCCAGTCCCCCCTCAAGGGTGAGGGAGCATAGCGACCCAAATCCACCTCACCCTGATTGGTTGTCCATGTAGGAGAGAAGGTGCGCCGCTTCTCTCTCTGAACGTAGACAAGTTCCGCTCCTCACTCCCGAAAAGCAGAAAAGAAGTAAACTACCCCTGTCCGCGCCGCATACAGTTCGCATCACCCTTACGCACGCATCCCAATTGCCCGAGGAAACTCACGGGTGAGAGCCGGGAAAAGGTAGGCATTCATGTCAGAAGTGATCCTGGAACACATCTTCAAGCGCTACGGCAAGACCCAGACGGCGGTCAAGGACTTCAACCTGCACATCAAGGACAAGGAGTTCATGGTGTTCGTGGGGCCGTCGGGCTGCGGAAAGTCCACCACCCTGCGCATGATCGCCGGCCTGGAAGACATTTCCGAGGGCACGCTGCGCATCGGTGACCGCGTGGTCAACGACGTGCCGCCCAAGGACCGCGACATTGCGATGGTGTTCCAGAACTACGCGCTGTACCCGCACATGAATGTGTACGACAACATGGCCTTCGGCCTCAAGCTGCGCAAGACCCCCAAAGACCAGATCGAGGCCCGCGTGCGCGACGCCGCCAAGATCCTCCAGATCGAGCACCTGCTGGGGCGCAAGCCCAAGGAACTGTCGGGCGGTCAGCGTCAGCGTGTGGCCCTGGGCCGCGCCATCGTGCGCGAGCCGAAAGTGTTCCTGATGGACGAGCCGCTGTCCAACCTCGACGCCAAGCTGCGCGTGGAGATGCGTTCGCAGATTTCTCAGCTGCACCGCCGCCTGGGCACCACCATCATCTACGTGACCCACGACCAGGTCGAGGCCATGACCATGGGCAGCCGCATCGTGGTGATGCGCGACGGCAACATCATGCAGGTCGATACGCCTCTGAACCTGTATGACTACCCCAACAACAAGTTCGTGGCGGGCTTCATCGGCAGCCCCTCCATGAACTTCGTGACGGGTAAGGTGCAGAACGGGCACTTTATCATCGGCGGCGCACAGGTCTCGCCGCAGGGCCGCCTCGCCGAGAGCCTGAAGGCCTACGAGGGCAAAGACGTGGTCATGGGCATCCGGCCCGAGCACCTGGGCCTGCGCGGCATGAGCAACCTGCCCGAAGGCAGCAACATCGTGCAGGGCCGCGTGGTGGTGGTCGAGCCGCTGGGCGCCCAGACCGACTTCATCGTGGAAATCGCCGGGCAGACCGTGACCGTGAAGGTGGACGGTCAGGCCCGCATCCAGCCCGGCGACAACGTCGAGTTGCTGATCGACCAGCGCCGGTTGCACGCCTTTGACCTGGAGACTGAGGACGCTATCGACCGTGGCACCCCCACCGGCACCATGGGCCAGGCCGACATCGAGAACCTGTCGCTGGGCAAGCACGGCGTCGGCGTGTCTGCTGACTGAATCGGGGGCCGATTCAATTCGGGACTGACTGAATTCAGAAGAAGTGGGCTGATTGATCGGGCAATCTGATCTTCAATTCCAGACCAGGGCGGGCGGCTCACGGGCTGCCTGCCCTGTTTCGTGCCTGAAAAAAGCCAGCCGCCGCGCCACACATTGCCCCTTTGATGGTTGTCGGCTAGATTGACCTTGGTTCAACATTCATCAAAGCTTCCGGCACACCCGTGTCCGCCGCGTAGGACAGCCCGCCCTGTACACCACCCCCGGAGGTTTCCCATGAAAGGTTTATCCACCAAAACGGCGCTCGTTGCCCTGACCACCCTCGCCCTGCTCGCAAGCACCGCTCAGGCTCGCACCTGGGACGCCATCAAGCAGTCCGGGACCATCAAAATCGCCACCGAGGGCGCGTTTGTTCCCTTCAACTACTTTGAGGGTAAGAAGTTAACTGGCTTCGAGGTCGATCTGGGTACGGCCTTGGGCAAACAGATGGGCGTCAAG
>JANXWI010000441.1 GCA_025351205.1 Deinococcus sp. | reverse complement strand
TTTCTCACCCCAGCAGCAGGCCATGGGTAACCTTCTGGACCGGCCCAACCGGGTGCAGGTCGCCAGTTTCGCGCAGTATCTGGAGGCGCAGCGGGCCGTGGATTACCTGTCGGACCAGAAATTCGCCGTGGAGCACGTCAGCATCGTGGGTGAGGGCCTGAAGATCGTCGAGCAGGTCACGGGCCGCCTCGACTGGACGCGGGCACTCAGCCTGGGCATGACGCAGGGCGCGTTCACGGGCATTTTCATCGGCCTGGTCCTGAACTTTCTGGGCTTCGGCGGGCCTGGCCGCAGCTTTCTGGCCCTGATGCTCGACGGCCTGCTGCTGGGCATCATCTTCGGGGCCATCTTCGCGCTGATCTCGTACGCCCTGAGCGGCGGGCGGCGCGACTTTACCAGCGTGGGCGGCATGCGGGCCGACCATTACAACGTTATGGTGGACCCAGAACTGGCCGAGCAGGCGCGTGAGTTGCTGAGCAGGATGCCCGCCGCTCCCAGCCGCTGACCCTCCGCTGACTGCACAGGGTGTTGTTTACACAGGCCGTTCCCACGTCGGGGACGGTTTTCTTTTGTTCGCCCACCGCCTGTTCGCTAGACTGACCCCACATGACCGAACCCAAGCCGGAGCCGAATCTGCCACATCCCAAGCAGCCTGACTCGAAGCTGCCCGACCTGAATCTGGAGTTGCAGGAACTCATTGCCGGCATGGAGCAGCGCCGCAGCAGGGTCGAGGAGGGCGGCGGCCCGGCCCGGCAGCAAAAGCAGCGCGACGGTGGCAAGCTGACCGCCCGTGAGCGCATCGCCGCGCTGCTCGATCCGGGCAGTTTTCTGGAGTACGGCACCTTCACCGAACACGGCGGCGGCGCTCTGATGCGCGGCGTCGAGGCCCCCGGCGAGGGCGTGGTGACTGGCAGCGGCACCATAACAGGTCGGCAGGTGTTCGTGTTCAGTCAAGACTTCACGGTGCTGGGCGGGTCTCTGGGCAAGATGAACGCCGCCAAAATCACCAAGGTCATGGACCTGGCTGCCAGAACGGGCTGCCCCATCATCGGGCTGAACGACTCTGCCGGGGCGCGGATTCAGGAGGGCGTGGACAGCCTGAGCGGCTACGGCGAGATCTTCTACCGCAACGCCACCTACTCGGGCGTGGTGCCGCAGATTTCAGCCATCCTGGGGCCGTGCGCGGGCGGGGCGGTGTACAGTCCTGCATTGACCGACTTCATCATCATGAGCCGGGGAAGCAGCTACATGTTCATCACCGGGCCGGAAGTCATCAAATCGGTCACCCGCGAGGACGTGAGCTTCGACGAGCTGGGCGGCGCTGACGTGCATACCCGCAAGTCGGGCGTGGCCCACCTGGAGGCCGACGGAGACGAGGCGGTGCTGCGCAAGGTCCGCGAATTGCTGGCCTTTCTGCCGCAGAACGCCCGCGAGAAGCCGCCCACACGGCCCACCGGCGACCCCGTGGACCGGCCAAACACCGAGCTGCTGACCCTGGTCACGCCCGATCAGCGGCGGCCCTACGACATGCACAGAGTCATCGAGAACGTGGTGGACGACGGCGCGTTCTTCGAGATTCAGCCCGACTGGGCTAGAAACATCATCTGCGGCTTCGCGCATCTGGGCACTCAGGTGGTGGGCGTGGTGGGCAACAATCCCAAATTCATGGCCGGAACGCTCAACATCGACGCCAGCGACAAGGCGGCCCGTTTTATCCGGACCTGCGACTGCTACAACGTGCCGATCCTGACCCTGGTGGACGTGACCGGCTTCATGCCCGGCGTGGCCCAGGAGCATGCGGGCATCATCCGGCACGGGGCCAAGATGCTGTACGCCTACGCCGAGGCCACGGTCCCCAAGATCACCCTGATCACCCGCAAGAGCTACGGCGGCGCGTACCTGGCCATGAACAGCCGCGACATGGGCGCGGACGTGGTGTACGCCTGGCCCACCGCCGCCGTGGCAGTCATGGGCGCGGAGGGCGCGGCCAACATCGTGTACCGCCGCGAGATCGGTGCCTCGGCGGACCCAGGCGCCACCCGCGCCCAGAAAATCAGGGAGTACAAGGACGCCTTCGACAACCCCTACGTGGCCGCCAGCAAGGGCTACATCGACGACGTGATCCCGATGGAAGACACCCGTCGCCGCCTTGTCGCCACCTTTCAGATGTTGCAGGACAAGGCCGAACAGCGGCCCTACCGCAAGCACGGCAACGAGCCGCTGTGAGCTGAGGAAAACGCGCATCACCGGCAGGTGAACGTTCTGCACCCAAAAATTCATCACGCCCATCCTGGATGTGAAATTCTTCATGTCAGTGTCGTCCCGCATGGGCGACCCCTGACCCTGTTCCGATTCTTCCCACCCACCGCCTGAGAGGCCTCATGACTTCCCGAACATCCAGCCTCCAGCCCGACGCCAGGGCCACCTTCCCGCTGGTCGGCTTGCAGCAGGCGCTCGAATCGGCGCTCAGGCTGTACGCGGCGGAGCAGAAGACCCGGCCCCTGGACGAGGGAACCTTCAGGAGACTGCTGGGCCACGACAGCCAGAGCGGCCAGCTGGTGCGGCTGGCCATGGCCATGAGCCTGTACGGCCTGATGATCCGCAGAAAGAGCACATATGCCCTGAGCGACGGTGCCGTGCGGCTGTTTTCCAGCGCCGACCAGGGCGAGTTCAGGACGCTGGTGTATCAGGCGTCCACATGTCCGCAGGGCGTCCGGGAGCTGGCGAACACCTCCAGCGCCAGGCTCGATTCCAGGGAGCTGGACGACGACCTCAGGGGCCGCAATGTTACTGAGCCGGACCGCGCGCTGATTCTGAAGGTGTTGCGTGAAAACGGCGAATTTGTACACCAGGAACAGCAGCTGGGCGAGCTGTACGGGCGCATTCAGGCCCTCAGGGCGCAGCAGGTGAATCCCCGGCTGCTGGGCCGGATTCAGGGCCGCGCGCGCTGGATGAACACCCAGGCGGGCCGCACTGCCAACCTCGCTCTCGTGGTCGTGGTGTTTGTGGGCAGCCTGACATATGTCGCCTTCGGTGCCCTGTCGCCTGAGCGCCCGACCGCCCTGTCGGCCAACCAGAGTTCCGCCCCCGCTGCCGCCAGCACAGGCGCGGCCCGGACCGGTAGACCACGGGTGGCCCAGTCTGCTGTGGCCCAGTCTGCTGTGGGCGGGCCTGCTGTGGGCGGGCCTGCCGTGAACAGAGGTGCGCCGCCTCTGGAGACGGCGGACGCTCCGTTGCAGCAGGGGCAGGCAGCCGCGTCCGCCGTTGCCCGGGCGCAGCCCCGCAGTCCTGCCCCTGCTGCCGGCCCGGCCCCTGTCAGCCCGCCAGCTATCCTCTCAACACCTACACGGTCATCAGCCACACAGTCATCAGCAACACGGTCATCAGCTACACAGTCTGTAGCTGCCCAGTCGCCGGTCACGATCGACGCACCCGTGGCCACAGGATCTCCCGTGGCGCTGGATCAGCCACTGGTCACGCTGGCGCGCGGGCGCGAACTGGCGCAGATGCTGTTCACCCAGCGCCTGAGCGGCTTCTGGGGCGCGTTCAGCCCCTCGGTGCGGCGCGAGTGGGGCGATTATCCGGCGTTCGCGGCCTACAGAGAGGGCGGCCTGAAGGCCTTCGGAGCCGAAACGGGGGTCGTCGCCGAGGACGTTCGCCGCAGCGGCGGAGTCAGCTACTACACCCGCACCGCCACCTTCGAGCGTGGCCCGAAGCACAGCTGGACCCTGATCCTGGGGCTGGACTCCAGCGGCACTGTCGTGGCCTTCAACATCGTGGCCGCCGATATGCTGCCCGGCCCCACCGCGCTCGGTTCACGCTGAGCCGAAGTCCAGACGGAGAAGCGCCACAGCGGCGTTGCCCGTTGCTTCATGTAGGCCGCCAAAACAGCAGACAGGCTAGGCGCAGGGGCCTGGTTTTGAGACAATAGTCACATGTCCATCGCCCAACCGAGCCACGCTTCAGGTACTGCCCTGCTTCTCGCCACGCTGCTGCTGTCCGTCACCGGAACTGTCTGGGCCAGCGGTGGCCCCACCCCCATGTCTGCCGCCGAGCAGAACAGGGTGATCGGGAGGTCGAGCTACCGCTGCAAGGGTGGCATTCGGGTGGTCGTCACGCAGATGCCCAACACGGCGCGCGTGGACTTCGCCGGGCGAACGCAGCTGCTCAACCTGATGCCGGAGGGCAGCGCTGTAGCCTACCAGAACGGCACCTTCGGCTGGTCTACCCAGGGCAAGGTATCGTCGCTGAAGAACATGCAGAGCGGCACACCGACCCTGACAGACTGCGTGGCCATCGGGGACTAGTACTGCGTCAACCGATCAGTGGAGGGCATTTGGTCAGAAGGCTTGGGGTGCTCAGCTTGCTTTCCCTCACTCCCTCGCTGCGCGAGGCCCCTCTCTCTTCGAGCTGTACCAGTCCCACGAGGGTAGAGGGGAGAAGAATCGGTTAACGCCGTATCAGGCTTGCGTGTGCTGGCAGACAGCGAACGTCTCCACTCAGCGCCCGTATTCCGGCCCTCCGGTCTGGTCCTGCGTGTGCAGGCCGAATATAGGCCCGTCACCAGTTGGCACGGCTATCCCGCCTTAAACTGTCTGCATGACCGACAAGAGCTTCCAGAAACCCACCGACGCCGAACTGCGCGGGCGGCTGACCCCGTCCCAGTATCAGGTGACGCAGCATGAGGGCACCGAGCGGGCCTTCACGGGCGAATACTGGAACCACGAGGAAGAGGGCATCTACGTGGACGTGGTGTCGGGCGAGGCGCTGTTTTCCAGCCTGGACAAGTACGACGCGGGCTGCGGCTGGCCCAGCTTCACCCGGCCCATAGCAGCGCTGGCCGAGAACACCGACCACAAGATCGGTTACGCCCGCACCGAGGTCCGCTCGGCGCTGGCCGACTCGCACCTGGGGCACGTCTTTCCAGACGGTCCGCAGGCGCAGGGTGGGCTGCGCTACTGCATCAACTCGGCGTCGCTGCGCTTCGTGCCCACCTCGGAACTGGACGCCCAGGGCTACGGCGCGTACCGGGCGCTGTTCGGCTGAAGACGGAGTCTGTTCTGTCGGCTGACCCGGTTCAGCGTCTGATGAGGGTCAGAAGCCCCACCTGGGCAGTGTGAACGCCGTCAGACTCGGTCAGCGTGAGGGTCACTCGGTAGACTCCCGTCACCGGAACCGTGATGTCCAGCACCTGCCGCGTCCCGCCGTTCACCGCATCCAGCTGCTGGCCGTCCGGCGAAATGAATTGCAGGGTGACGGCCTGACAGTATGCGCCACACTGGCCCACCAGTCTCAGTTGCCCGCCCGCCGTGAGCGGCAGAGACAGGATCATCTGTTCCCCCTGTGCCAGCGGGCGAATCACGTCTGGCTGGAATCGCTCGAACGCGGGGCGCTGGGCGTCGGCGTAGCGGCCCAGCTCATCGGGTAGGTACCTTGCAATCTGAGCCAGCAGGGCGCTCACTGCCGGGCTGTAGGTCGTGGTCACGGTGGTCTGGGAAAACCCGACACCTGCTCCCAGCGAGACGGTTCCAGACGTTCCGGAGCCTGTAGTGGTGGCTTCCAATGTCGCCTGAGCAGTCTGGGTCGCCTGAGCAGTCTGGCTTCGGGTGAGCTGGGTCTGGTCGCGCTGGCCCGCTGAACTGAGCTGGGAAGCGGGAGCGCAGGCGTTGAGCAGCAGACCTGCCGCCGTAAACCCCGCCACCTTCAATCCTGTGCAACACCAGTGAACTCCAGGCGTCACGCTACTTCCTGAGCAGCGTGACGCCGTAGTAGCAGCCGTACGTGGCGTTGGAACAGTCGGCCATCGTGACCTTCATGGTGTAGCTGCCCGAGACGCGGGGCGAGACATCGACCAGTGGAATGTCGTCGGTGCTGGTGTCTTCATCGACCAGTGCGCCGCCGCTGTTGTACAGCTTCATGTCCATGTCCGCACACTGCTGGTCGCAGACGCCCACCAGACGGTAGCTGCGGTCCAGATTCAGGGTCACCTCCAGGGTCGTAGATTCTCCGTTTTTCAGCAGGCCCACCTTGGTCACGCCGTCTACCCGGCTGTAGCCGTTGTTGGTGCGGTGGTAGTCGGCACGCTTGTTCAGGGCGGTGTCGATGAAGGCGCGGTAACTGTCTGCGCCTCCAGAACCGCTGGCCGCACTGCTGACGCTGGGAGCGCAGGAGGCGAGCAGGGCGAGCAGAGACAGGGGCAGCAGCACAAGCAGGATGTTCGGACGCTTCATGATGGGTCTCCTTGATCGGGAAGCCCGAGACGAACTCGGAGGAGCAGGCGTCTCAGGCTTGAGGCCATCATGACCGGGGGCCGTGACAGTTGGTGGGACACTTCTTCGACCAGCGGCGCTCAGACCGACAGGACTTGAGATTTGGACACGGAAAAGCTTGACCCGGTGGCCCCCTCACCCCCTCCGCAAGCGGCTGTACCGGTGGCTGCGCGAGGCCCCTCTCCCACGAGGGCAGAAGGGAAAAGAACACCCCCCATCAGATCGGTTGACAGTGTCCTAGCCCCGCACGACGTTGCGCCCGCTGTTTTTGGCCTCGTACAGCCGCTGATCGGCCCGCTCGAACAGGTCGGCGATGCTGTCGCCGCTGCGGTAAGAGGCCACACCGAAGCTGGCCGTCACGCTCAGGCCCGCCAGGTCCTGACTGGAGATGGCCCTTCTCATGCGTTCGGCCAGCACCAGCGCCTCGGGTTTTGCCATGCCCGGCAAAATGGCGATAAATTCCTCACCGCCCCAGCGTCCGACCTGTCCGTCGTTTCCGGTCTGCCGCCGCAGCCGCCGGGCCGCCGACTTGAGCACCGCGTCGCCCACCGGATGCCCGTAACGGTCATTGACGGCCTTGAAATTGTCGAGGTCGCAGATCAGCAGGCACAGGGGCAGGCGCTCCTGCTGGGCAAGTTCCAGTCCCCGGGTCAGAAAATTCTCGGCGGCGGCCCGGCCCATCACGCCGGTCAGGGTGTCCATGCGGGCCGCCGCCAGCTGGATACTCGCCTGCTGGCCGATCAGCAGCCGCTTCTCCACAAAGCGCGTGATCAGAGCGCACACCAGGGCCAGAGCCAGCAGCATAGCAGTCAGCGACAGCCAGGCGTCGAGACGTTCCGGCGCGGCTCCCCGCAGCAGCCACAGTCCACACAGCATGGCGGTGAGCAGCGTCCCGGTCACGCCAGCCGCCAGCCGCCAGCCCAGAATGCAGAAGCACAGCACCACGAACATCGGGGTCCAGGCCAGGTAACCCAGCGGCAGCTGTTTCATGGCTCCCAGCAGCACAAACGTGGCGTAGGGCAGAAAAAGGAGCGTCAGAATGGAGGTCAGCAGTCTGAAATGAATGGTCGGCAGCACACTCAGGAGAAGCGACACTGCGCAGATGTACCCGATCAGCAGCTGAGGCCCCAGCGGGGACAGGGGCAGGCCGGGAATGAACGCCCGGCGGGCCAGCAGGTAGATCAGATAACCGCCGCACGTCAGCTGGAAAATCAGCTTCCGTCCCTGTTCGAGGGAGGAGGCGACCTGATCCGCAGGGCGAGGGGAGGAACGGGAGGAAGCGGACATGATGCACACCCATCCTAGCGGGCTTTTCCTCCCTAAACCTGACAAATGACAGCCGTTTTTCGCGGGTTCATGAGAAAGTGACACCATTCTGGACCGACAACCATCACTGTTCGCCTTTGACCATGAAGATGACACGGGCCGCCTCCAGGGCGTACAGTTCGGTCTGCCATGACCCAGCCTGTTCCCCCAGCACCGCCCGTTCCCCCCGCCCTGCCGAGACTGCGCCTCAAGGTGACGCCTGCGGCCCAGACGCATCTGCGGGCGGGCCACCCCTGGCTGTACGAGAGCAGCGTCAAGTCTCAGAACCGCCCCGGAGAGGCCGGGGAACTGGCGGTGGTGCTGGACCGACAGGACCGCTTTCTGGCCATCGGGCTGTACGACCCGCTCTCGCCGCTGCGGCTGCGCGCGCTGCACGTGGGTTCGCCGGTCACCATCGACGAGGCGTGGTGGGCCGAACACCTGGACACGGCGCTGGCCCGGCGGGACGGTCTGTTCGGCGCGGACACCGACGGCTACCGACTGATCAACGGTGAAAGTGATGGCTGGCCGGGGCTGGTGCTGGACCGCTACGGCAGCACGCTCGCGCTGAAGCTGTACACGGCAGCCTGGTTTCCGCATCTGGAGATGGTGCTGGGGCTGCTTTCAGAGAGATTTGCAGACTTCACGGTGGTTCTGCGCCTGAGCCGCAACATTCAGCCGCTGGCCGCCGAAGTGAATCTTCACGACGGACAGGTGGTGCGGGGCCAGCTGGACGGCGAGACGGTGGTGTTCAGCGAGTCGGGCCTGAGGTTCGAGGCCGACGTGGTGCGCGGGCAGAAGACCGGATTTTTTCTCGATCAGCGCGAGAATCGCCGCAGGGTCGAGGCACTGGCGCAGGGGCGGCGGGTGCTGAACGCCTTCTCGTTTACCGGCGGTTTCTCGCTGTACGCGGCGCGGGGCGGGGCCACCTCGGTGCTGAGCCTCGATTTGAGCCAGCACTCTCTGGCCGGGGCCAAACACAACTTCGCCCTGAACCCGGAACTGGTGCAGGTGGGCCACCAGACCCTTCAGGCCGACGTGTTCAGGTGGCTCCAGGAGCCGCAGGAACTGTTCGGCCTGATCGTGCTCGACCCGCCCTCGCTGGCCCGGCGCGAGAGCGAACGCGCCGCCGCCATCGCCGCCTACGGCACGCTGGCCGAGGACGCCGTGAAGCTGCTGAGCAGGGGCGGCATTCTGGTGTCGGCGTCGTGTTCGGCGCACGTCAGCGAGAGAGAATTCTACGCGGCGGTGCGCGGGGCGGTGCAGCGCAGTGGGCGAGGCAGCGTCGAGCTGGAAACGTCTGGGCACGCGGCTGACCACCACGCCACGTTTGCCGAGGCGGAGTACCTGAAGGCGATTTTCATTCAGGTGTTCTGATTGGGCGGGGTTGGTCTGGGCTGTTGGGCATTGGCTTTGAGCGTTTGCCTTGCCCCCACCCCCAGCCCCTACCCCCACCGGGGCAGGGGGGCTTACAGAACCGTCAAGCGCTGCGCTATCTGGAAGGCAGGTCGGCTCATTCCACGGGGTATTGACCCTGGTTTTATGAATCTGGAAGGCGTAAATCCGCTTCTTGATACTGGAATGGGGTCAGGTTCGGCTTAGCCAATGAACTGCCGGGGCGCGGCTTTGATCCGCCGAAGGCTGTGCGGGAGCAGCGTTTCTGGCTTGCTAGTTTTTTCTGACGATCTATTTTTAACCCCAATGCCCTGGCCCTTACCCCTCACCCCCGGCGGGAGAGGGGCCTCGCGCAGCGAGGGGGTGAGGGGAGTGAGCACAGCGATTGCCCTTTCCCTGTAGATATCTGGCGCAAACAAAAAAGCGTGCGGCCCCCTTCTCACGAGGCCGCACGCCACATATCGGACACCTACGCCAGTGCGTTCACCATCTCCAGCACGCTTGCCACTTCCAGCGCCGCGCCGCCGACCAGTGCGCCGTTCACGTTCGGCTGCCCGCAGATTTCGGCGATGTTGCTGCCCTTAACGCTGCCGCCGTACAGCACCCGAACGCCGCTGGCGACCTCGCCCAGCAGCCCACTCAGGGCACCCCGGATGGCCGCGCACAGCTCCTCGGCGTCGGCAGCGGTGGCGGTCTTGCCCGTGCCGATGGCCCACACGGGTTCGTAGGCAACTACGATCTGGTCGGCGCTGGCGATGGTCAGGCCCGCCAGGCTGTCTCGCAGCATGTCGAGCGTGTAGGCCACATGCTCGCCGCGTTCACGCACCTCCAGGCCCTCGCCCACGCAGATGATCGGGATCAG
>JANXWI010000395.1 GCA_025351205.1 Deinococcus sp. | reverse complement strand
TACCGCCGCGCGGCCCAGACGGACGGGTGACGCAGCCCGTCGTTCAAGTACAGCCACGCTGCCATTGCAGGATTCCGCAAACACCGCTCCATCCTTCCATTCTCGCATGACCGTACCTCTTCCATCTCTCGCTCCGCTCGGTTTTTCTGGCGAAAAACATTGGGTTTACTATCTGCTCCGCCACGGGGAAACCGAGTGGAACGTGCAGCAGCGTCCGCAGGGCAGGCTGGACTCACCGCTGACCGAACTGGGCTGGCAGCAGGCCGTCCGCTCCGCCGAACAGCTGTCGGGCATTGCGTTCGTGCGGGCCTACACCTCCCCGCTGGGCCGCGCCCACCTGAGCGCCGAGCGGGTGCTGGCGGGCAGAAGCGTTGCGCTGAGCGTGCTGGACGATTTGGCCGAGCTGGACTGGGGAGAGGTCGCTGGCCTGAATGCGGCGGAACGTGAGATCCGTTTTCCTGAACTGAAGGCGGCGCGTCAGGCCGACAAATTCGGCGCGGCGTTTCCGGGCGGCGAAAGCTATGCCAGCGCCCGCCCACGCGCCGAACGGGCCGCGCAGCAGATCTGCGGCGACGGCCCCGGCCCGGTGCTGGTCATGGGGCACGAGATGATCAACCGGCTGCTCAGAATGGAACTGTGCGGGCTGTCGGTTGAGGACGCCATTCATCTCGCGCATCCGCACGGCGCGGTGTACGTCATCCAGAACGGTGAAGAGACCCTTTTCTGCAAAGCCACTTTCTGCTGACGCCTGCCCCGTACACTGCCGACATGCCCACCGATCCGCGCGCCGGAACCCGTTTTGCCGTCTACCTGTGCCCCCCGGCGGGCAGCGAATATTACCGCCTGGGCAGCCAGACGCTGGGCTACGACGTGCGGGCGCGGCAAGAAGTGCCGCTGCCCGCCGACATCCGGCCCGAGTGGCAGACCCAGGCCGGTCCCTACGGCTTTCACCTGACGCTGGTGGAGGGCTTCTACTGCGCCGCCGAATCGTTGCCAGACATCGAGACCGAGCTGCGGGCCTGCATGGCGAGCCTGTCGCCCGCCGTGAAGCTGTCCCTGCACGGCGGGCAGGTCGAGGCGTGGCGCGGCGGACGGCTGCTGGCGCAGGTGTTCAGGCCGTCGCCGGGGCTGCTGATGCTGCACGCCTTCTTGCTAGCGAGGCTGGCGCGCTTCGTGACACATTCACCCTTCAGCGACGAGGTGCTGGCCCACCCGGAGCGCTACGCCTCGCCCTGGGAGCGCGCCCGCCTGAAGCTGCTGCACACCCCGCGCGGCCTGGACGGCTACGAGCCTCACTACACGCTGGCCGATTCGTACGGCGGCTCTCCGGTACAGGCTGAGGCGCTGCGTGCCCGCCTGGACGCCCTGCTGGCTCCCTGGGCCGAACAGTGCTATGACGCGGTGGCTCTGTTCGTGAAACCGGAGGGCGAGGCGCGCTGGCAGCTGTGGGCCGATGTCGGCGTCGGCATCACTGAACCAGTTGGCGCTGAACCGAATGACGCTGAGCCGGGTGTCACCGAGCCGAACGCCTCCATACCGAACGCCGCGCCGATCTGACTTTGCTCACGGCACACCGGGCAGATTCCGGCTTTCATTCAAGGGGAAAGTGGGCCGAGTATCCCAGGACGCCTGACCAGACCGCCAATCGCCAGACCGTTCAGCCCGAAACCATACTTCTCACCCATGCTCTAGTACACCGTCAACCGATCAGGACGGGGTGAATTTAGGCCGCTTCGCTCCCTCACCCTTGAGGGGGGAAGGCTGGGGAGGGGGTGAACGGGCTAGGCATCCAATGACTTACCAGAAGTTGACCCCCATCAGATCGGTTGACGGTGGACTAGAGCATTTGTCCGAACTCCGCTGCCGAAAGGCAGTTATTTCGTCAGCTCCATTGTCTTCTTGGCGTGGACAGCGCCGCTTCTTGCCCAGAACGCGCACCCGTATGGGGGCTGGGCGCTGGCGACGCCACGCCGCTTGGGCAGAACGGGAGGAGTGGCGTCCTCATGGGCGTTCCTGGTCAGAACAGCGCCTCGTAGGTGCAAGTCGTCGGGGGCGGCTCCTCCTCTGGCTAGATTGGTCAATACGTCTCTGCACCGGAGGGTGGCGACGCTTGACCGCTCCGTTCACGACGATACGCGCCTTCTTGTCCAGAACAGCGCCGCTGGCGACGCTTGGCCGCTGGGCACGCCTGCCCGCTTCTTCTTGGCGAGAACAGCGCCCTTGAGCACGCTTCGCCGCTTCTTGGCGAGAACAGCGCCGTTGACGACGCTTCGCCGCTTGGGCAGAACGGACGCGCCTTCTTGATCAGAGCAGCGCGGTTGACCACGCTTGACCGCTGGGCACGCCTGCCCGCTTCTTGGGCAGAACGGACGCGCGTGGGCACGCCTGCCCGCTCGGTCAAAAAGAGAACGCCTTTTTGACAAATGCTCTAGACTGCCCCAGTGGCCCGGCGTGTAAATCCCATACAGGAGCGGCAGCGGCGCACCGCCCTGGAGCGGGCCGCCTACCTTGCCATCTTCGAGCAGGGCTACGCGGGCGTGACGCTGGGACGCATCGCCGCGCACGCCGGGGTCAGCAAGGGCACGCTTGTTTACCATTTCGGCAGCAAGGAGGGGCTGCTGGCCGCCGTCATGAGGCGCTTCGTGCGGACCATCGCGGCGGCCACCAGGCGCGCGCTGCGGCTGGCCCCCACGCCCAGTGAGCGGCTGCGGGCCTACGCCGACAACCAGTTTTACAGCATCGAAAGCACCCGGCGCTTCTACACCGTGTATCTCGATTTTCTGGCCGCCAGCAGCCGTGACCCGGCCCTGATGGCGCTCCAGCGGGCCTTCAACGACGAGACTTCCCGCCTCGACCTGGAACTGGTCGGCCTGAACGCTCCGGGCGCGGCAGACCGGGCGTGGCACCTGCGAGCGCTGGTGGATGGCCTGAGCGTGCGTTTTCTGAGCGACCCGGCTCCCGACCTGACGCACTACCGCGCCTTATGCCTGGCCGGTCTAACGCGGCTGCTGGAACAGGGCGAGTAATCGGTTGTTGCGCGGCTGTGCAGTATCAGCGCTCCTTGAAGAGCGTCTCCCGAACAGGCGACAAAAGCCCCTGGGCCGCTGTGTTAGGCTGAAACCATGAAGAACTCGTTTGCCGTCTCGATGACGCTCCTGCTGGCTCTGACGCTGGGCGGAAGCATCTTCGGCTACCGCGTCGCGACCACCGAGCCGACCAAGCCTGCCGCCGAGGCTTCGACCAATCCCGGCCTGACCAGCCAGGGCGGAACAGCCAGCACCTCGGGCAGCAACACGGCGGCGGCCCCTCCCGCCGGAACGCCTGGCAGCACCACCGGGGGCAAGGCCAGCATGGCCCAGGGCGCAGCGGGCAGCACCACTCCGGGCAGCACTGGCCAGCCCGGCAGCGCCATGAGCGGCACGACCAGCAACACCACGGCGGGCAACAAAGCGGGGACGCCCGGGGCCGCCGCGCTGGCCGGAACGGTGTCCAGCAACCCTGCCGATGGTTCGCTGACTCCCTCCGGCCCCAACGCGGCCCAGAAGGGCAGCCAGGGGGCGGTGGCCCAGGGCGGAAGCATGGCTCCGGCCTCAGCTGCGGCCACGGCCACTGCCGGAGACGCCGGCAAGGGCAAGGCGGTCTTCGCCTCGGCCAGCTGCGCGGGCTGTCACGGGGCCAACGGCGAGGGCGGCGGCATCGGGCCGAGCCTGCACACGCCGGAAGGCCCGAAGTCGTGGACGCTCGACCAGTTTCACACCGCGCTGCGGGCCGGTCAGTCGCCCCAGGGACCGCTCAAGGCCCCGATGCCCCAGTTCAGCCCGGAGCAGGTCAGTGACGCCGACGTGGCGAACCTGCACGCCTACATCAAGACCCTGAATTAGAACGGGCCAGAGCAGAGCAGAGCAGAGCAGAGCAGAGCAGAGCAGAGCAGAGCAGAGCAGAGCAGAGCAGAGCAGACAAGTGAATCTGGCGGGTTGACCGTTCAGGGTTGCCGGAAGGGGTCTCAGAGCAGAGTTCGTACAACATGTTTCAGGTTGTTCACAGTGGACAGCCTGAAACATGTTGCATGTCCTGACACGCCTGCGCATGTTTTTTTGCTACCCTGTTTTCTAATCAGGAAGTGGCGCACTGTGGAGTACAAGTCCAAATCCAGGCGGCCCAGGCAGGCAGGTGATTCACTGCTCCGGGTCAACCGCCAGGGCCTGACGGCCCAGCGCAGCCTGACTCCCGACCTGAGCGCCCGGCGAGCGCCCCTCCGAGCCACCCTCCAGGTCAGCCCCAGACAGCTGCACCTCCAGCGCAGCGAGAAGCAGCTCACCGACTTCACCGTGTCACCCGTCACCGCCCAGCGGCAGGCGATGGCCCCCGTGTTCGAGGCGTTTCAACTCCAGCGGGAGATGTTGGACACGTCTGGCCTCAGTTCCCACCGTCAGAGTCTGCAACGGCAGATCGAGGAACACCGG
>JANXWI010000331.1 GCA_025351205.1 Deinococcus sp. | reverse complement strand
CGGATGCACACCCGGCACCTGAGGCTGTTCGAGACCATGCTGCGCCTGTTTCCCGGTTCAAAGCTCTACGGCCCCTATGCTCACGGAGGGCGATCGTACTACCAGTGGATGGTGCGCGGCGCGCTGCTGAGAGAGCTGGTCGTCCCGCTGCTCGACGCCCTGCCGATGTCGGAGATCGACGACCATGTGTACGGAAGATATGTGGAAATGAAGACACGGTACAGCTTGTGACACGGTACAGCCTGTGACACGGTACAGCCTGTGACACGGTACTACTTATGACACGGTACAGCCTGTGAAAGCGGAAAGCCGCGAACTGCTGCTCAGCGGCGCAGCCGAACTGGGGCTGGACGTCAGCGCCCACATGGACCGCTTCGCCCGCCTGCTCACGTTGCTTCAGGAGGGCAACAGCCGACTCAACCTGACGGCGCTCAGAACTGAACAGGACATTGTGCTCAAACATTTTGTGGATTCGCTCAGCTGCCTGCGCGGCGGGATACTGGACAATGAAGGGCTGGACGGTGAATTGCAGGTTCTCGACCTGGGAACGGGCGCGGGCTTCCCGGCCCTGCCGCTGGCGATGGTCCGGCCCGACTTGCAGATGGTCCCAGTAGACGCCACCCGCAAGAAGATCGAGTTTGTGGCGGCCACGGCCCAGACGCTGGCCCTGAGCAACGTCCATCCCCTGGTAGGCCGCGCCGAGACGCTGGGCCGAGACCCTGCACACCGTGAACGCTATGACCGGGTGGTGGTGCGGGCCGTGGCGGCGCTGCCGGTGCTGATGGAACTGGCCCTGCCTCTGCTGAAGGTGGGTGGCCTGATGGTGGCGCAGAAGGGGGCGCTTCAGGGCGACGAACTGGACTCGGGGCGCAGGGTTGCCGGGATGCTGGGCGGCGTGCTGGAAGACGCCCTGACGTTCGCACTGCCCGTGTCGGGCGACCCGCGTACCCTCGTGTGCGTTCGCAAGGTGGCCCCGACGCCAGCCGGGTATCCGCGCCGTGAGGGCGTGCCCGCCAGATCTCCGCTATCCTGAGGCCCATGGTGAGGCGGCCAACATGAAGATCCCAAACTTATGAAGACTCCGAGCTTATGAAGATTCTGGGAATTGTCAACCAGAAAGGCGGCGTGGGCAAGACCACGACGGCCATCAACCTGAGCGCTTACCTCGCTGCCGGGGGCCGCCGGGTGCTGCTGGTGGACATGGACGCCCAGGGAAACGCCAGCAGCGGCCTGGGGCTACGCGGCGTCGAGGAAGGGCTGTATCAGGCGCTGCTCGACCCGGCCAGCGCCGCAGACTACGTGCAGGAGACCTCGCAGCCGGGGCTGTGGCTGCTGCCAGCCACCCCCGATCTGGCGGGCGCAGGCGTGGAGCTGGCCGACCAGACCGACGCCCTGAAGGCGGTGCTGAAGGTGCTGTCCGGTTACGACCTGGTGGTGATCGACGCGCCGCCCAGCCTGGGACCGCTGACCATCAACGTGCTGGCCGCCGCCGACGCACTGATCATTCCGCTCCAGACCGAGTACTACGCGCTGGAAGGGCTGGCGGGTCTGACCGACACCGTCGAGCGGGTGCGGCAGGCGCTCAATCCGGGGCTGCGTATTCTGGGGGTGGCGCTGACCATGTTCGACGGGCGCACCAACCTGGCCCAGGAGGTCGAGCAGAACGTGCGTGGCCACTTCGGAGAACTGGTGTTCTGGAGCGTGATTCCGCGCAACGTGCGGCTGTCGGAAGCCCCGAGTTTCGCTAAGCCCATCGGGGCGTTTGCGCCCATGTCGGCGGGGGCGGCGGCCTACAAGCGGCTGGCCGAGGAGGTGATGCAGCGTGTCGAAAAAATCTGAGGTACCCCAGGTGAAAGCGCCTGCCAGGCCGCGTGCCGGACTGGGGCGCGGTCTGGACGCGCTGCTGTCTCGTCCGGCGGCCACCCTGGGCAGGCCCACCAGCCAGACGCTCGCGATAGACCGGATCGTGCAGGCGGGCTACCAGCCCCGGCAGATGTTCGCGCCCGAGGCCCTGGCGGAACTGGCCCAGAGCATACGTGACAAAGGGGTCTTGCAGCCGCTGCTGGTGCGCCCACGCGGCGAAGCGTTCGAGATCGTTGCGGGCGAGCGGCGCTGGCGGGCCGCCGGGCTGGCCGGGCTGAGCGAACTGCCGGTCATCATCCGCGACCTCTCAGACCGCGAGGCGCTGGAAATCGCCATCGTCGAGAACCTGCAACGCGAGGACCTGGGACCGCTGGAGGAAGCGCGGGCCTACCAGTCGCTGCTCGAACAGGGGCTGAACCAGGAGGCCGTGGCCCAGGCGGTGGGCAAGGGGCGCAGCACGGTATCGAACGCCCTGCGGCTGCTGCAACTGCCCGCCGCCGCCCTGAAGGCGCTGGAGGCCGGAGAGATCAGCGCCGGACACGCCCGCGCCATCCTGGCCCTGCCGGACGCGGACCGGGCCTGGGCGCTGGACCAGATCGCGGGGCGCAAGCTGAGCGTGCGCGAGGCCGAGGCGCTCAAACGCGAGGCCCGCGTGCCCGCACCCATCAGGGTCAATCCGCTGCGTGCCTACCGCACCCTGGAGCTGAACCTCAGCCGCTCGGTGGGCACCAGGGTCAGAATTCAGGGCGAGGACAAGGGCAAAATCGAGCTGAATTTCGGCTCCCGTGACGAGCTGGACCGGCTGGTGGCGCTGCTGGCCGCCGAGGATCAGGCGGAGTAGGGGAGAGGGGTGACTGATTCCGGGTCGATTCCGCTTCCAGTCGATTTGGACGGTTGAGGATCAACGCTCACCTCGGGAAGCGTCGGACTGCTCGTCTGAGCGGTACTTTTACCTGAAAATGAAGTGCAGTGCTGCTCAGGCAACCGCGCTTTAGTACAGCGTTCAATTAATTCTTATACCATCATAGGCGCTGTGCATCGTCGTGCGAGCACGATCAACGGAGAATTGCCAGACCAGCTTGACGCTGGCTGCCTCTCGTTGCGCGACCCAGGCGGTCACTTCGTGACGCAACCGC
>JANXWI010000310.1 GCA_025351205.1 Deinococcus sp. | reverse complement strand
GTCAGCTCCATTGTCTTCTTGGCGTGAACAGCGCCGCTGGCGACGCTTGACCGCTCCGTTCACGACGATGGCTTCTTTGACGTCAGTGCTCCAGTTTTTTCGCTGTTTCCCCATGATGATCTCCAGTCTGCCCGTCCCTCGCATCGAGAGGGTCAGATCTTGGAAGTCAACCTTGGAGCACTACCCGGTGTGCCATGGTGCCTCCCTGTGATCAGTGTGGTCCCTCTTAACCACTGCTCTGCATCACAGGTGCAAGTCCACCTTCCAGCCCCCCGGTAAAAGTCAGTGTCTCCTTGCCCGTCGCCACGTTCCATAACTTGACGGTGGTGTCGTCGCTGCCTGACGCCAGCGTTTTGCCGTCCGGACTGAAAGCCAGAGAAGTGGTGCTGTCGGTCTGCCCGCTCAACACATGGAGTGGTTTGCCGGTCGCCATACTCCAGAGGGTGACGCTGCCGTCTACGTAAGCGGACGCCAGCGTCTTGCCGTCCGGGCTGAGCGCCGTCTTCCTGATATCCCTCTTCTGAGCCAGGTTCGACACCACCTTGCCCGTCGCGGCATCCACCACCCGGAACTTGTCGCCTGTCAGTACAACCATTCTGCTGGCTGAGATAAACGGATTGTTCGCCGCTGTCGCCCATGATCCCAGTCCGGCTACCAGTCCAGCCAGCACCAGCACACGCTTCAGAACCTGCCTGTTCATCCGGCCTGCCTGTTTCCGCTTGCACATCATTTCCTCTGGGTCGACTGAAGTTGAATCTGTTGCCGGAAGATCCGGCCCGTGTTCTCAGAACCACCGTGAATACCGGGCGCTGCTCGTCTGATCCACGCGCCCACTACTTCAGCCGCGCCACACAATCGATTCCGTCGTCGTTTCGCGCATCTGCCGCCTTCTGGCACCACTGAAGCGCCAGCGTCCGGTTTTTGGGGACACCCTGGCCTTCCTCATACAGTTGCCCCAGACTGGCTTGCGCCTTGACATTGCCCTGAAGCGCTGCTTTCCGGTAGAGTACAGCCGCCTGCGCGTAGTCCTGTTTCACACCGTTGCCTCGGTCATACGAAAAGCCCATCTCGTACTCCGCATACTGGTTGCCATGCGCGATGGCCAGTCGAAACCATTTAAGCGCTTGTGGATAGTCCTGTTTGACCCCAAATCCATAGTCGTAGAAGAGTCCGACCTTGTACTGTCCGTCCGAGTTCCCTCTGGCGGCGGCTTTTCGGTACCAGGGCAGGGCCTGGACGTTAGGGTCACCTGGCAGTTCGCCGTTTTCATAGATGAGACCCAGTTCCATCATCGCGTCCACGTAACCACGTTCGGCAGACATCTTCAACCACTTCGCCGCCTGAAGATGATCAATCTTAAGACTGATCCCATGCTGGTACATGTAGCCCAGGTTGAAAGCCGATACAGCGTTTCCTTTTATGGCATCGGCATAGAATTCTTTATATGCCTGCTGGTACTGCTTGGCGTTGTAGTATTTCATTCCGACGGCGTTGTCCGCGCTGGCTGTCGCCTGCACAGCTAAAATGCTTGAGACAGCAAGATAACGTGACACTTTGATGACAATGCTTTTATTGAGGGAAATTCTGTTCACAAGTCTCCTTTTACGTCCTGCTTTATCTTCGCAAAATTTCGTAATGGTCCCCCTAATCTTTTGAGGGCATCGATGGCAGGTTGAAACCCCTGATCCGCAGATTTTCCATACCACTTCTTCGCTTCATCTGCGTCTTTTCCAGTTCCATATCCGTTTTCGTACATGAATCCGAGATTGAATTGACCGACTGCAAGCCCCTGATCCGCTGACTTGCGAAACCATTTCAGCGCTTCACCGTAGTCCTTGACGACCCCATTTCCTTTCAAATACATGTTGCCGAGGTTGCTTTGCCCGGAGGCAGCGCCCTGATCCGCAGATTTCCGGTACCATTTCACGGCCTGGGCGTAGTCCTGGGCGGTACCCTGCCCAGATTCGTACATGGCTCCAAGGTCAAATTGAGCTGCCGCGTTGCCCTGTTCAGCTGATCTCCGGTACCAGCTGACCGCTTGAGCGAAGTCCAGGTGAACACTTGCGCCGTTCTGATACATGACGCCGAGACTGTGCTGTGCGTCCGCACTTCCCTGTTCGGCAGCTTTCTGAAACCAGGTGAATGCCTGATCGTAGCTTTTATCGACACCAGTACCACTGTAGTAAAAGTTTCCCAGGGCATTTTGGGATTCTGTATATCCTTGTTCGGCAGCTTTGCGAAACCAGTCTGCCGCCTGGACGTAGTCTTTATCAACGCCAGTACCGTTTTGATACAACGCGCCGAGGTTGTTCTGTGCAATGGCGTTCCCAAGAAGTGCCACGCTCTTCCATTCCCGGAAAGCTTCCTTGTATCGCTTATTGTTGTAATATTCAAGTCCTCTTGCCAGCCCTGCGTCAGTGACCTGTTTCTCAAGCCGTTTCTGGGCAGTGAGAGCGTCAGTATTGCCTTGAACGGCGGATTTCATGTACCACTGGAACGCCAGGGTCAGGTCTCTACTGACTCCGGTTCCATCTTCATACATGCGTCCCAGATTGTTTTGTCCCCTGAGGTTTCCCTGATCGGCAGACTTTCTGTACCAGCCCACCGCCCGAGTCACGTCTCTGGTGGTTCCCGTCCCGTGTTCGTACAGACTTCCGAGATTGTTCTGAGCGTCACTGTCTCCCTGATCGGCAGCTTTCTGATCCCACCTGAAGGCCTCGGTGAAGTCTCTGGCAACGCCCGTGCCCTGCTCGTAGATCACGCCCAGGTTGTACTGTGCGTCTGTATATCCCTGGTCGGCGGCTCTCCGAAACCACGCGATGGACTGGAGGCTGTCCTGCTTGACTCCGGTACCATCGGCATAGAAAACACCAAGGTTGTATTCCGCGACGACATACCCCTGGTCGGCGGCTTTGCGGTACCATCCTGCGGCCTGGGTGTAGTCCTGTGTCACCCCGTTGCCGTTTTCATACATCGCTCCGAGGCTGTACTGTGCAGTGGCGTCGTTCTGCAATGCGGACTGATAGAACTCCTTGTACGCCAGTTCATATTGTCCCTGGTCGTAGTATTCCTGGCCTTTTGCAACGTCGGCCTCAGCAGAGGTGAATATGAGCAGGAAGAGCGCGCAGACCAGAAGGTTTATCTGTCCTACATTTGAGGAAGCGCGTCTGGCACCAACACTGTTCATAGAACTCCTTATGTGGCGTCGAGAGCAGCGATACAGGAGGTCGGAAACTGTTTCAGACGCTGTGAGGTCGACTGACGCTGTGTACGAGGCGGCTCCGATACTGAGGAACCCACTGAATACTGTTTCCCGCATCTCGAAGTGCGCGATCCACGCTCATCGTAGCGAGATCGTTCTGACAGTTTCGTTCTGACAGTTTCGTTCTGGTGTACCGTTCTTCGGTCAGGTGTCAGGAGCTGCCCGGCACAGGGGTTCGCAGATTTACGTCTCAGCGTCCGGTGTTCTGGCTGGTGCGCTGATAGTGGGGCCAGGGACTGTTGGCCAGGCCCTGAGACAGGGTCGACAGGGCGCGGACGTAGCCACCGAAAGCGTAGTACAGCGTCCCGTCAGGGGCCAGGGCGGGAGAGGTGAAGATCGGGGGACCGTCGGGCTGTTCCGGGTTGATATCGATCCCGTGCGCGTCCGCCCACTTCTGTGTGCCGTCCGGATTGAAGGCGAACAGCGTGCCGTTGGAACAGCCGACATAGATGGTGCCGTCTTTGCCCACCGTGGGCGCAGTGGTGATGGCTTTGGCAGTCCGCGCATAATTCCGGTTGTACCGTGGGTCGAGGGCGGTGTTGTAGGCGGTGTCCACCGTCCATTTCTTGCTGCCGTCAGGATTGACCGCGTACAGATTGCCGTCCAGACTTCCGACATACACCGTCCCGTCTGCGGCGATGACGGGCGAACCCTGCAACACGTCGGCCAGGTACGCCCACGTTCTGGTTCCGTCTGGCCGCAGCGCGTACAGGTTGCCGTCCAGCGAACCGACGTAGAGTGTCCCGTCTGCGCCGAGGGCGGGCGTCCCCAGGTTGTTTCCCGCCGTGAAGGTCCATTTTGTGGTGCCGTCGGGGTGCAGGGCGTAGAGCCTATGGCCGCTGGCGTTGTTGTAGACGACGCTGCCGATATACACCGTGCCGTCCGCGCCGACCACCGGTGATCCGGTTGTCCCGTCCCCGATGTTGACCATCCATTTCTGCTTGCCGTCACGGTTCAGGGCGTAGATATTGCCGTCGCCGCCCGCCAGGTAAATGACGCCGTCGGCACTCACGGCGGGTGAACTGGCGAGGGGACTGGTGGTGGCAAACTTCCACAGCAGATTGCCGTTGAAATCGTAGGCGTACAGGTTCTTGTCGGAGCTGCCGACGTAGACCGTGCCGTAAGTGCCGGTGTCTGCGACGGGAGACCCGCCATGAATTCGGGCACCCGTCACCCGTGTCCAGAGCGGTATTCCGGCAGGGGTGAAGGTGTAGACCAGGCCGTCTTCACCGCCGACGTGAACATTGCCGTTCACACCAATCGCAGGGTTGCTGAAGGCGATGGAGTCTCCGGTCAGCCGCTCCCACTTCAGTGCGCCTTCAGGCTTGACCCGCAGCTCCCCGTAACCCGGAAGCCTGGTGGCGCAGCTGTCCGCCGGTCCCAGCCAGACGTAGGTGTCGGCGCTGAACCTGTTCATGCTCAGCATAAATTTGCCGGTCGTTTCCACGGCGACGCCGCTCAGGCCACGGGCACTGCTGCACAGCTGATAACTGGCGGGAAGGCTGACCTGCCCGCTGGTGTCCGACTTTCGCCCCAGGACCACCTCGAGTGTTCCGTTGACCGGAAGCAGGTAGCTGCCATCGGTCTGAAGCAGGTAAACCCCGGTGCGGGTGTCGGTCACCGCCGCGTAGGGCTTGAAGGTGTCGCTGCTGGGCGGGGGACCGGAAGTGTCGGTGACGCCTCCGCAGGAACTCAGCAAGGCGGTCAGGAGCAACGCGGCGGAAGTGACGGCTGACAGGGCAGTTCTGGTTGGTTTCATGGAATCATCCTCGCGCGAAGAATTGAACCGGAACGTGGACAACGTGAGCGGCGTTCAACCGGGGCGTGACAGGTTGAAACACCCAGGTCAGCTTTCATTGGCGTCGCTCTGCCAGAGTGGGCTTTGGAAGGGTTTTCCGGTACGCCTGGGTCCGACAGCGCCCGACCCCACTCAGCAACCAAAGTGCCGCCTGTGGGTCTAGAGCATTTGTCAAAAAGGCTTTCTCTTTTTGACCGACCAACGGGAGTGAATTTAGTCGAGCAGTTGGGCATGATGGAGCTGACAAAAGGCAGTTGTTTTGGCAGTGGAATTATGACAAATGCTCTAGTACACCGTCAACCGATCACGGTAGGTCATCGACAAAATACGCCTCTGATGCCCAGCCCGTTCACCCCCTCCCCAACCCTCCCCCCTCAAGGGTGAGGGAGCGAAGCGGCCTAAATTCACCTTGCCT
>JANXWI010000293.1 GCA_025351205.1 Deinococcus sp. | reverse complement strand
CAGAAACACCCAGCCTTCCGAAGTCTTACGGATGACGCGGTACATGACCGGGTTCGGCTGGCCGCAGCGGGCGCAGGGTTTCTCGCGCTGGCGGTGGGGGTCTGGCACGCTCAGCCGAAGACCTTTGTGCGCTGGTCCAGGGTTTGGAACGCCTCACGCACCCGTCCGAGCTGCGCGGCCCGCTCGTCGTCGCTCACACGCACCGGGCTGAAGCCCACCACCGGGGCCAGCACGGTGTAACCCGCGAATCTCAGCATGCCGTTGTGGACGTGAAACAGCACCGTCTCCAGTTCGCCGTTGTCGGCCTGCGGGCCGTAGGCGCTCTCGGGGCCGCCGGTGGTGAACAGCAGCAGTGCCCGCCGCCCCACAAACCGCCCCTTGTCGTAGGTGCCGACGCCCGCGCCGTACGCCGCGCCCATCGCGAACACCCGGTCCACCCAGCCCTTGAGCAGGGCGGGCAGGCTGAACCACCACAGCGGAAACGAGAACACGAGCAGGTCGGCGCCCAGCAGCTTTTCCAGCTCGGCGGCCACGTCGGGCGCGAAGGTGTGGTCCTGGGCGGCCCGGACCTGCTCGGCCTGGGGCTTGAAGTGCCCGCCTTGCGGGTGCGTGAAGTCGCCCCGGCCCAGGCCCGCGCTCCAGCCCTGCGCGTACAGGTCGCTGATCTGAACCTCGTAGCCCTGCGCCTGGAGCGTGCCGGCAGCCTCGCGCATCTGGGCGGCGCAGAACGACCCCGGTTCCGGATGGGCGTGGACGATCAGCGCGCGGGGCATGGGGAGAGTGTAGAGCGTTTGCCAGAAGCCCGGTCTGCCCGTGGGCTAACAGGCGTTCAAGCGTCATCATGGGCGCTGTTCTGAACAAGAAGCGGCCAGGCGTCCTCATGGACGCTGTCCTCGTCAATGGGCCGAGCCGGTAGACAGGCAACCGGAACACGGGCGGCCAGGGTGCGCCCCGCCGAAAGGCTTCATCTGCGGGTTATACCCTGGGGTACAGACCCGGCAGCAGGCTGGATCAGGAGCCTTCCGTACTGATCGGCCTGGCCGTCTTCACCGACCCTGTCCAGTTGGTCGCCGCGCGCATGGCAGGTAGGCCGCGCCGCCCGGACAGAAAGGAGCGTGCAGCAATGACTCCCCTCCTCCTGCGCCTGAGCCTCTGCGCGCTGCTGACCCTCACGCCCTGGGGCGCGGCGGTGGCCACGGCCCGGCCCACTCCTGTCCAGGCCATCAGGGCCGATCTCCTGATCGACAGCATCGGCGTGAATACCCACCTCGATTACGGCGACAGCGCTTACGGCAGGTATATGCAGATCGTCAGACCGAGCCTGAAGTACCTGGGGGTGCGACACATCCGCGACGGCCTCGCCGACGACCAGTTTCTGCTCAGGTCCTACCGCGACCTGCGCCGCCACGGCATCGGCGTCACGGGCCTCGTGCCGTATCAGGTCGGGTCCATGCCAGGGCTGATCCGGAGCATTCGCGGGCAGCGTGACGTGCTGGAAGCCGTCGAAGGCCCCAACGAGACCGATCTCTTCACCCAGTTCAGCTACCGGGGGCAGAAGTTTCCGCAGGGCACCCGGGCGTTTATGAAGGAGTTTTATGCAGCGGTGAAGCGGGACCCCCTGCTGGCCGGCCTGCCCGTGCTCCAGACGACGCTGGCCTTCCCCGGCGCCGCCGCCGGCAACACCGACCGCGCCGGGCTGCTGGGCGACCTGTCGGCCTTCGCCGACCTCGGCAACAGCCACAACTACTTTTCATTCGGCGAGCCACCAAGTCAGGTGATCCGGGACGAGCATCTGCCGCTCAATACGCGCATCACCCCCGGCAAACCGATGGTCTCGACCGAGGGCGGCTACCAGATGGGGCTGGGCGACGGCTACAGGGGCAGCTGGAACGACAATCTGGAAGCGCCCTTCTCCGAGGACATTCACGGGCGCTACCTGCTGCGGTACGTGCTGGAACAGTACCGGCTCGGCTACCGGCGCAGTTTTCTCTACGAACTGCTCGACAGTGACGAGGCGCAGTGGGGGCTGTTCCGCGCCGACGGCACGCCCAGACCCGCCGCCACGGGCATCCGGAACCTGGTCGGGATTCTGAACGAGGCCCGCTGGGACGCCTCCGGGCGGCGCTGGGTCAGTCCCGAATTCACTCCGGGCAGGCTGGAATACGCGCTGGGGAGGCGGCCAGAGACGCTCCACAGCCTGCTGTTTCAGAAAAGCGGCGGCACCTTCTATCTGCTGCTCTGGAACGACGTGCTGAACTGGAACATCGGGGCCGGGAAGCCGGTGTACACCCGCCCGGTCCCGCTCGAACTGCGGCTCGGGCCGGGAGCCTGGCGAATCTGGACCTTCCTGCCACTACAGAGCGCCGCGCCCACGGCGGTCTTCCGGTCGCGGCGGGTGCAGCTCTCGGTGCCCGACCAGCCGCTGATCGTGGAGATCGGGTCCGAGTAGGAATGGAAGGACATGGGGTACGCCTCCGCACAACACTGCGTAACCACGACGGAATGTTCCGCAGAGGGGACGAGGGGCCGCCCCCGTCAACCCCCGCCGTCACTGACACCCGCCCCCCACCGCCCTAGACTGTGTCCATGACCGCCGCCGAGCCGAGTACCCCGCCCAGGACAGATCAACACGTCCACGTTCCAGACGGCTCCTGCTGCACACCCAAACGCTTCGCACACCTGCATCAGCACACGCAGTACAGCCTGCTCGACGGCGCGGCCAAACTCAAAGACCTGCTGAAATGGGTGAAGGAAGTGACGCCCGAGGGCACCGCCCCCGCCTGCGCCATGACCGACCACGGCAACATGCACGGCGCGGTGCATTTCTACAACTACGCACAGGCGCTGGAGGTCAAGCCGATCCTGGGCTACGAGGCCTACGTGGTGCCGGGTGAGGGCACGCGGCGCGACAGAAAACCCGGCGTGAGCGGCGAGAAGGGCATCTTCCACCTGACGCTGCTGGCCCGCGACTTCGAGGGCTACCAGAACCTCTGCCGCCTGAGCAGCCGGGGCTACACGGAAGGCTACTACTACAA
>JANXWI010000282.1 GCA_025351205.1 Deinococcus sp. | reverse complement strand
GCCCCTCCGTGCAACCGTGCCTGTCGTTCTCCACCTCAGGAGGGCTGGCCCGGCCCCAGCACGTCGCCCCTCCGTGCAACCGTGCCTGTCGTTCTCCACCTCAGGAGGGCTGGCCCGGCCCCAGCACGTCGTCGGCCTCGGTGGCCTCGTTCAGGCTTTCCAGGTGGGCCGAATCGTTGAAGCCCAGCAGCGTGCCGCCCTCTGCGGTCAGCAGGATGCGCGTGACCGAGGTGTTGGTGACTGACAGCCGCGCCCAGGCTTCGTGAACCACGCCGCCCAGCGCCAGCCCGACGGCCACCCGCACCACGCCGCCGTGGGTGAACACCAGCACCCGCCCGCCCAGATGCCGCCGCCGCATGGCCTGGAAACTGGCCCCGGAACGCGCGTACAGGTCTTTCATGCTCTCGCCGCCGGGGCGCGGGGTGGCCCAGGGGTCGGCCCTCAGGGCTTCAAGATAGTCGGCGTGTTCCAGGCGCAGCTGCGGTGTGTCCTTGCCGCTCAGGACGCCGACATCGATCTCGCGCAGGCCGGGGTCGAGCTGCACGGGCGGCGGGCCGCTGAACACAGGCCGGGTCAGCCGTTCAGTCACGGTCCGGGCCGTTTCCAGCGCGCGTGACAGGTCGCTGGAATACACCGCGTCGAAGGGCTGGCCGGTCAGCCGCTCGGCCAGCATGGCGGCCTGGAGACGGCCCTCCAGGCTGAGCGGCACGTCGGCCTGCCCCTGGTAGCGGCCCAGCACGTTCCAGGTGCTCTCGCCGTGCCGCACCACCCAGAACTCGGTGGTCTCGGCGTGCCCGGGCAGGCTGAATCCGGTGGCCAGCCTGGGCAGGGTGGGGCCAGAGGGTTGCCCCTCGCCGCTCCCGTCCACGACCTCGGCCCGTGGCTGGCTCACGGCTGCCCACGCTCAGATGGCCCAGCTTCAGGTGGCCCACCCTGTCCGAACGTCACGCCCTGTCCTGTTGCTGTGTGCCCTGTCACCATTTCCCCGATCACCCAGGGCTGCTGCCCGGCGTCTGTGAGCGCCGTCATGGCCTGCTTACGCTGCCGGGCCGGAACCATGAACAGGAATCCCACGCCCATGTTGAGCGCGTGAAAGGCGTCGCGCTGGCTCACGTTTCCGCGCTCGACGATCAGCCGGAATAGAGGCGGCACTGTCCAGCTCCCGGTGTTGATGAGCATGCCCAGCCCCTGCGGGAAGATGCGCGGCGGGTTATCGATCAGGCCGCCGCCGGTGATGTGGCTCATGCCCTTCACATCTATGCCAGCAGTGAGCAGGGCCTCGAAGGCGGGCAGGTAGCAGCGGTGCGGGGCCAGCAGGGCGTCTTGCAGGGTGCCGCCCAGCTCCGGGCGCTCCTGCTGCCAGTTGAGGCCGTCCAATACCCGGCGGGCCAGACTGTAGCCGTTGGTGTGCAGACCGCTGCTGGGCAGGGCGATCACCGCGTCTCCGGCCTCCAGCCGCTCTCCGGTCACGAGCGCGGGACGGTCCACCACGCCCACCAGCGTGCCCACGATGTCCAGTTCACCTGCCACGTACACGCCCGGCATCTCGGCAGTCTCGCCGCCCAGCAGGGCCGCGCCCACCAGCGTACACGCCTCGGCGGCCCCGTTCACGACCTCGGCCACCGCCTCCGGGTCTAGCCTGCCCATGGCGACGTAATCCAGAAAAAACATGGGCCTGGCTCCCTGCACCAGCAGGTCATTGGTACAGTGGTTCACGATGTCGTGGCCCAGCCCGCCGTATGCGCCAGCGAGCGCCGCCACCCTGGTCTTGGTGCCCACACCGTCGGTCGAGGCCACCAGAATGGGGTCGCTCATGCCCCCGAAACCGGGGCGAAACAGCCCGCCGAACCCTCCCAGGCCGCTCAGCACCGTGCCGCGCTGGGCGGCCTGCTGGCTGCGGCCCACCGCCTCCTTCATCAGGGCCACGGCGCGGTGTCCGGCCTCTATGTCCACCCCGGACTGTTGATAGGCCGACTGCTGATACGCCGACTGCTGCTGGACCGACTGGACCTTGATCGGGGATGCGCCGGGCAGCGGCGGGTCGGGTGGTCGGGTCTCGTTCGGCATGGGTCTGGCGGACAGTGTAGCAGGGGCCACCGCCCGCCTGAACACCCACCCTGGACGCGCTCCCTGCAACCGTTCCGCCGCGCCGATTCGATTATCCTGTACGGCAGCACCATCCCCGGAGATCACAGCCACGTAAATTCCAGCCACGAACGTCACAGCCACAGGAATGACAGTCACAGGAATGACAGCCACCGGGCAGGCGACAGGAGACGACATGACCCAGCTTCAACGCGGCGAAAAACGCAACCTGTCGGACCTGATGGGCGGCGCGGCCAATCTTCTGGAAATAACCCTGCGCCATGACCTGAGTGGCGCGGACGTGAGCGTGTTCGGCCTAGACGCTGAGCGCAGGCTGCAAGATGACCGCTATTTCGTGTTCTACAACCAGCTCTCCAGCCCCGGCGGCGAGGTGACACTTACCCAGCAGCCCTGGGGCGGCACCTTCCAGGTTGCCCTGGACAGGCTTCCAGCCAGCGTGCGCCGCCTGATGTTCGTGGTGACGCACGAGAGCAGGCCGTTTTCGGACCTGGGCACCCTGGAATGGACGCTGGGCGACCCGGCTCGGAACAGCCCAGAACGACAGGCCAGCCTGGAGCTGCGCGGCAGGGATTTCAGCACCGAGCGCGCCGTGATGGTGGCCGAGGTGTACGAACACGGCGGCGCGTGGCGGGTGGCGAACGTCGGGCAGGGCTTTTCGGGCGGGCTGGACGCGCTGCTGATCAACTTCGGGGGTGAAGCGAGCGAACCTGCCATACCCCCGGTCCAGGCTGCGCCCGTCTCAGCTCCCCCAGGACCGTCTGACCGCTTCCAGGCCCCTACCACGCCACGCCCGCCGGTGGCAGCGCCCGCTCGCCCCGGCCTCTCCCCCGCTGCCGACGGACCAGATTCGGACGGAACAGTGAGCCTGTCCCAGTTTCTGAGCAAGACCGCCGAGGCAGACCGCCCCGGTGACGCCTTCGAGCTGGAAAACGAGCGCATGCTGGAAGTGAAGGTGCGCGGGCGCGTCTGGAGCAAGCTGGGCGCGATGGTGGCGTACTCGGGCAACCTGAGCTTCAAACGCGAGGGCATGCTCGAAGGCGGTCTCATGAAAGCACTCGTGCGGGCCGTGAGCAGCGAGAGGGAGCCGCTGGCCAAGATCGAGGGAACAGGCGTCTGCTACCTCGCCGACCAGGCCAAGGAAATCACCATCCTGAAGCTGCGAGGCGACGCCGTGAACGTGGCCGGACACGCGCTGCTGGCCTTCGAGGACACGGTGCAGCACAGTATTGTCAGGCAGCGCAGCGCCGCTGGCATGGTGTCGGGCGGGCTGTTCAGCGTGCTGCTCAGCGGGCAGGGCATGCTGGCGCTGCTCAGCCACGGGCGGCCCCTGACGCTCCGGGTCACGGGCGGCGAGACGGTGTACACCGATCCCAACGCCACGATTGGCTGGAGCGAGGGGCTTTCGCCGCAGCTGAAGATGGACAGTTCGCTGAAGACGATCTTCGGGCGTGGGGGCGGCGAGACGTTTCAGATGGCGTTTACCGGCGAGGGCTTCGTGATCGTGCAGCCTTACGAGGAGAATATGCACTGAGGTGGAAGGTTTTGCTGTGCTCTGGCTTTGAGCATTTGCGTTTCCCCCACCCCCAGCCCCTACCCCCACCGGGGTAGGGGGGCCTAGAAGAACCGTCAAGCGCTGCGCTGCTGGCAAAGCACGTCGGCTCATCCGGTGGGGTATTGACCCTGGTTCTGTCCATATGGAAGGCGGAAATCCGCTTCCTGACGCTGGAAACGTCAGGAGTTCGGCTGGGTCACTCGGACGCCTGGGCGCGGCTTTGATCCGCCGAAGGCTGTGCGGCAACGATCTGGAAGGGCTGCAAGTGCATCCAGACGATCTACTTTTTGTCATCGGGCACTGGCCTTTTACCCCTCGCCCCCTGCGGGAGACTGGGACAGCTGCTTGCAGAGGGGCGCTGCGCAGCAGCGGGAGAGGGGTCGTGAGCGCAGCGATTGCTTTTCCCCCTCTCCGGGGGGAGAGGGCCTCGCGCAGCGGGGGGGGAGGGGTCGTCTGCCCTTCAGTGCAGCGGCACGTGCCCCGGAAAGCCGATCACGATGTCGAGCAGGTCGCCCACCATCGCGCTGGCGGTGACCATGCCGCCCGCTCCGCCACCCGCGAAGTACAGCTCGCCGCACTCCTCGCCCCGGAACACCAGCGCGTTGCGCCCCGCCCCGATGCTGCAAATCGGGTGATTGTTGGGCAGGCGTTGCGGCGACACGCTGGCCTCCCAGCCCACGCCCCCCTGTCCGGGCTTCAGTTCTGCGATCAGCTTGTACTTCTCTCCGGCCTGGGCGGCGTCCTGCACGTCTTTCAGGGTCACGCCCTCGATGCCCTGAACCTGTACCTGATCGTAGGCGAAGTCGCCGTCGGCACAGAAACGGGCCAGGATCGCCAGCTTGTGCGCGGTGTCGAAACCGCCCACGTCGAGCGTCGGCGGGTCCTCGGCGTAGCCCAGGGCCTGCGCCTCTTCCAAGGCCTGGGCGTATTCCTTGCCGTCTTCCATCTGGGTCAGGATGTAGTTGCAGGTTCCGTTCAGCACCGCCTGGAGGCTCTCGAAGCGGCTGGCCCGCAGCACGGTGCTCATCGGGCCGATCACCGGGGTTCCGGCCATCACCGACGCCTCGTAGTACAGCTTTCCGGCCAGGGCGTACTCGCGCAGATCACGCCAGCACTCGGCCAGCAGCGCCTTGTTGGCGGTAATGACCGGGCGGCCCGACTTCAGGTACGGGTGCAGCAGACTCAATGGGCGCACCGTGCCGCCCAGGGCCTCGATCACCACGCCGCACTCCTGCAAGAAGCCGGGATCGTCGGTCAGTGGAGTGCCGGCGGGCACGTCCCGCACGCGCCCGGCGTCGCGCACCAGCACGCCCGCCACCACCACCTTCACGCCGATGTCGGCAAAGATGTCGCGGCGGCGTTCCAGCAGGTGCAGCACGTTCAGGCCCACCGTGCCGCAGCCGAGCAGCCCGACGGTCACGGTCTTGAGGGGGACGGGAGTGGTCATGGGGCGCATGATAGCCGCCACACCCTCTTCGGCGGGCGGGCTGTCTGGACGCCGTGTTGCCCGAACGCCGTGTTGCCTGGACGCCGTGTTGCCCGGACGCTGAACTGATCGGAGCAGATCTTTCAGGACGGTTTGATCAATGGTCCGGAATGTTTTCAGAACGAGAAATCCGATCCCGGTCAACACAGCGTTTTTAGCCCCTCCCCTTAAGTGGGGGGTTGGGACTGGCACATCTCGCAGCGAGGGGATGAGTAGAATTGACGTCTCAGACAGCGTTTCCTTGGCTCACTTCGTCCTGCCCCTCGAAACTGTCTGAGATCATTGGCTGATACGGATTTCGCCTGAAAAAATTCGTCCATTCCGCACTGACGGCAGTCCGCACATCCAGCCCCGCCTTCCAGCTCTGCATCAGCGGCCCGTACCATAAGACCGTTCGGCCACGAAGCGGCGGCCCGCACCGCGCTAGAGTGGTCTCATGTTCAACCATCCGTCAAGCCTCTCTGTCCGTGAGCACCCGCCCGCTGCGCCGCCCCTCCGGAACCGGCCACCGCAATACCAGCCACCGCAGCGCCGCCAGCCCCCCGGAGTCCCGGGCGCGTGCTGAGTGGCCGAATAGATGAGCTGAGCCGCGAGTACACCGCCATCGAGCGCAGCATGGGCGACCCAGCCGTGCTGGCGAACGCCGCCGAGTACACCCGGCTGACCCGCAGGCACCGCGAGTTGACGCCCCTGATGACGCTGTGGCGCGAGTACGCCCGCCAGCAGGAGCAGGCCGACGGGGCGCGCAGCCTGCTGACCGACCCCGAGATGGCGGAGCTGGCCCGCGCCGAACTGGGCGGCAGCCTGGCCCGCATGGCGCAGCTGGAAGGCGAACTGGAGGTGCTGCTGCTGCCCCGCGACCCCTTCGACGACCACGACGTCGTGCTGGAGTTGCGGGCG
>JANXWI010000178.1 GCA_025351205.1 Deinococcus sp. | reverse complement strand
CAAACATTGACCGAACCGTTGCCTGTCCAGATTTTCTTCACAGGTCAAGCGTGACCGCCCGCCCCTCTTCCGGCCTGCGGGCCGCCGCCTGGCTGGGCGCGGCCTTTCTGCA
Source organism: Deinococcus sp. (assembly GCA_025351205.1). Taxonomy (GTDB): domain Bacteria; phylum Deinococcota; class Deinococci; order Deinococcales; family Deinococcaceae; genus Deinococcus. The sequence goes on along the minus strand of JANXWI010000178.1, from coordinate 8,609 downwards.
CCTGCCGCTGCTGCTGATCGTTCTGTACGCCTTCAGCTCCGAGGACCGCACCTACACCTTTCCGCCGCCCGGCCTGACCACCAGGTGGTTCGGGGTGGCCTTCGCCCGCGCCGACATGTGGGCCGCACTCTGGCTGAGCGTGCGGGTGGCCTTCTTCGCCACGCTGCTGGCGCTGGTGCTGGGCAGCCTCGCCGCCGCCGCCATGAGCCGCAGCGTCTTCCGAGGAAAAGACGCCTTCAGTCTGCTCATCACACTGCCCATCGCGCTGCCCGGCATCGTGACCGGCATCGCGCTGCTGACCACCATCAAACGCGTCGGGCTGGAACCGGGCACCCTGACCATCGTGCTCGGGCACGCCACCTTCTGCATCGTGACGGTGTACAACAACGTCGTGGCGCGGCTGCGGCGCATCAGCCCGTCGCAGATCGAGGCCAGCAGCGACCTGGGCGCGCGCCCGCTCCAGACCTTCCGCTACGTACTGCTGCCGCACCTCGCCACGGCGCTGCTGGCGGGCGGCCTGCTGGCGTTCGCCCTGTCGTTCGACGAGGTGATCGTGACCACCTTCACTTCGGGCAGCGAGCAGACCCTGCCCATCTGGATGTTCGGTGAGCTGTTCCGGCCCAGAAACCGCCCCGTGACCAACGTGGTCGCCATCGTGGTGATGGTCGTGACGCTGCTGCCCATCCTGCTGAGCCAGCGGCTGAGCCAGGGCGACGGAGACGGCAACGCCGACATGCACGGCGGCGGCAAGAGCAGTTGAAGGGCGGGCAGAGAAGTATTCTGAAGCCATACCATCCACCCTCGCCACTTCAAGGAGCCAGCCCATGACCCAGCAGCCCGCATCACCGACGCTCGTTCCTCAGACGCCCGCCCTGCCCAGCCGGATGCTTATCGGCGGCGAACTCGTCTCCGGCGACGGCCCAGCGACAGACGTGCTCAACCCGGCCACGGGGGCGGTGCTCCAGCGGCTGCCGGAAGCCAGCGCCGAGCAGGTGGACGCGGCGGTGCGGGCTGCCGGGGCGGCGTTTAGCGGCTGGGCAGACACCACGCCCAAGGACCGTTCCATGCTGCTGCTTCAGCTGGCGGACCGTATCGACGCCAGCGCCGAACTGTTCGCCCGGCTGGAGGCCGACAACTGCGGCAAGCCCCACGCGGCGGTGCTGGCCGACGAGATCGGCGCGGTGTCCGACACCTTCCGCTACTTTGCAGGTGCGGCCCGCAGCATGCAAGGCGCACTGGCGGGCGAGTACATGGCGGGCCACACCAGCTTCATCCGGCGCGACCCGGTGGGCGTGGTGGGCAGCATCGCCCCCTGGAACTACCCGCTGATGATGGCGGCCTGGAAGCTGGCCCCGGTGCTGGCGGCGGGCAACACGGCGGTGCTCAAGCCCTCGGAGCAGACGCCGCACACCACGCTGGCCCTGGCGCAGATGATGGCCGAGGTATTTCCGGCGGGCGTGGTCAACGTGGTCACGGGCGTAGGCGCAAGCGTGGGGCAGGCGCTGATCTCGCATCCCGGCGTGCGGATGGTCTCGCTGACCGGCGACGTGGCGACGGGCGGGCGCGTGCTGGAGGCGGCAGTGGCGGGCATCAAGCGCACCCACCTGGAACTGGGCGGCAAGGCCCCGGTGATCGTGTTCGACGACGCCGATCTGGAGGCCGCCGTGGAGGCGGTGAAGAATTTCGGCTACTACAACGCCGGGCAGGACTGTACGGCGGCCTGCCGCGTATACGTGCAGAGCGGGGTCTACGAGCGGTTCGTGGCGGCGCTCGCCGAGGCGGTAGGAAGCATTAAGGTAGGCCTTCAGGACGATCCGGCCACCGAGATGGGGCCGCTGATCACCGAGAGGCAGCGTGAGCGGGTGTCGGGCTTCGTGGAGCGGGCGCGCGCCCTGCCGCACACCGAGGTGCTGACCGGCGGGCAGACCGTGGCGGGAGGCGGATTCTTCTATCAGCCCACTGTGATCGCCGGGGCGCGGCAGGACGACGAGATCGTGCAGCGCGAGATTTTCGGCCCGGTGGTGAGCGTCACGCGCTTCGACACGCCCGAGCAGGCCGTGGCCTGGGCCAACGACTCCGACTACGGGCTGGCGAGCAGCGTCTGGACAGGCAACGTGGGCCGCGCCATGAGCGTATCAAAGGCGCTGCAATACGGCTGCACCTGGGTCAACACCCATTTCATGCTGGTGAATGAAATGCCTCACGGCGGCCTGAAGCGCAGCGGCTACGGCAAGGACCTGAGCCTGTACGCGCTGGAAGACTACACCGTGGTACGGCACGTGATGATCAAACACTGAGCTGGTCATTCTTCTGCGTGTCGGGCGCATTCCACGGCCAGAGGCAATCTTAAGCCAGCGGCCTCCCCCGCCCAAATCCCCCTAGCATGGCGGGTATGGCCGAGCAGCAGGACGAACGCCTCAGACAGATCGTCGAGGAAAATGCAGAGATCAGGGCGCTGATGCACCAGCAGTCCGAGGCCGACCTGACCAGCCTGCACCGCCCCATCGAGCGGTTTGCAGGTCTGGTGGCGCGGCCCATCTTCATCGTCAGCTGCCTGACGCTGTTTGCCATCTGGATCGCCGTCAACACCGATCTGGCGCTGACCGGCCACAGGCCCTGGGACCAGCCGCCGTTTTTCTGGTTGCAGGGCGTCGTGAGTGCTTTCTCGCTCGCCATCACGGCCACGGTGCTGGTGTCGCAGGCCCGGCAGGCGCGGCTGGCCGAACAGCGCGCCGACCTCCAGCTTCAGGTGATCTTCCTGATCGGGCAGCGCACGGCCAAGCTGATCGAGCTGACCGAGGAGCTGCGCCGCGACCTGCCCAACGTCCACAACCGCCGCGACGAGCAGGCCGAGATTCTGCAACAGGTGATGACCCCGGACCAGATTCTGAGCGCCCTGGAAGGAAAGGGACCGGAGCAGACCTGAGGCCGGGCAACAGGGCAGCGGTGGGCCGTATTCCGGTGGCTTTCCGCTGCGTCGTCCACGTAAATATGGCCCCACCCTGCGACAATCTTTTCTCACCGCCATTGCACGCTAGACTCTGGGCACGGCCTTCCAGGCGAATGAACACGGCCTTCTTACATCCCCTATGACCGCGCAACCGCCCACATCCGAACCGGCCCCGCCCAAGTCAGCGCCGAGCGCGCGCCCCCGGGCCGGATCGGCCACCTCTCCCCTGCTGCGCCTGCTGCCGGGAGTTTTTCTGCTGTTCACGCTGGCTGTCGGCCTGCTGCTGTCGGCCCGCGCCCACAAGATCTGGGTCTGGCCACAGAACATGAGCGTCCGCAGCGGGGACTGGCAGCACGAGTTCGGCAAAAACTACGACCTGCATCTGCCGCTGCGCGACCCCGGCATCGAGACCTGGGGGGCCGCCGACTACCTGCTGAGCGACGGGCGGCCCGGCGTGCAGATCGGTCAGGCGGGCTGGCTGTACACCGACGAGGAGTTTCGCAGCGGTCCAGCAGTTCCTGGCAGAAAGAGCGACGGCGCGGTGATCCAGGCCAAGCTGGAGTACATCCGGCAGGTCAGAGACCGCCTGAGCGTGCAGGGAACGCGGCTGGTCATCGCTCTCGTTCCGGCCAAAGTGCGCCTCTATCCGGAGCATCTGGGCCGCAAGCGGGTTCCGGCAGCCAAAGCGGACGAGTACCAGGACTTCCGGGCCGCACTGGCGGGCCTGAACATTTTGGCCCCGGACCTGTGGGCAGCACTCCGGGCAGGCAAGGCGCAGGGCGATGTATTTCTGCGCGCCGATACCCACTGGACGCCGCTGGGGGCCAGGGCGGCGGCGCGGGCACTGGCCCAGAGCATCGCGGACCAAAACATTGCAGACCAGAGCGCGGCGGGGTCGTGGCCCGGACTGGTCACGCCGGACGCCAGCTTTCTGAGCACCCGCAACCCCCCCGTGCGCTACTTCGGAGACCTGCTGGCCTACGTCCGGTTGGGCGCACTTCAGAACACCTGGGGACCGCCGCGCGACCTGCTGGCCACAGAAACGACGCGGCGGGTCAGTCCTGGTCGCCCCCCGGATGAGCGCCCCCTGGATGACCGCACGTCGCCGCAGGTGCTGCTCCTGGGCACCAGTTACAGCGCCAACCCCAGCTGGAACTTTCAGGGGGCGCTGGAGCAGGAGCTGGGCACCGATGTCCGCAACGCGTCTGTCGAGGGCAGAGGCCCCTTCGTGCCGATGCAGGCGTACCTGGACACCCTGCCGGAAGACGTGCCGCCCAGGGTGCTGATCTGGGAGCTGCCGGAACGTTTTCTCGACAGCCCGGTTGCGCCCACGCCGAAGCAGGTCAGAGGCGCGTCCTGATGCGTATGGGCGGGCAGAACAGCAGCGGCTGACCGGCTGGTGTTCGAGTCAGAGCCGGGTGGTCCGCCCTGTCCGGTGTTCAGACCGGCTTCTGGGCCTCGTCCACGCCCCCCTGCTGCTCGACCACCAGCACCTCGTAGTTCAGATCGACGCTGCTCTGGCGGCTCTCGGTCACGCTGCGCTTGCCGACGTGCACCTCTTCGCTCACGAACGCGACCTTGCTGACCACGGCCTGCTCGTCGTACAGCACAAGCTCGCGCGACTCGCCGGGGTGCAGCAGTTCCTCACCAAAATACACGGCGGGGCCGCCGGGCCGGGTCTCGATCACCAGCACCTCCCGCCGCAGTTCGACCACCACCGTCTCGGTCCTGACCCTGAGGTCGCGGCGTACCGTGACAGACCCGGCGCTGACCTGCTCACGCTCGACCAGGGCGCGCTCCTCACGCAGTTCAAGCACGCCCAGGGCCGTGACCTGCTGGGCCTGAATCGCCTGTGGATGGTCGGCTGCGGGGCTGACAACCCCCGTTTGCGGGAGAATGGGAAGACTCTCTGCTTTCGATGTTTCGGTTTCTCGCTCTGACATGGCCCTCCAGAATAAAAAAGGAGCGGATTTCTCCGCCCCGGACGGGTGCTTGTTGTTCAAAGAGTCAGGATAGTCAGATGCTCAGACCTGACTCAGCGGCGGTCAATCTTGCCGTCGAGCGGGTCAACAGCGTTCTTGGCCGCGTCCACACCGCGCTCCAGCAGGTTGCGGTCATCCTTGCCGGTGGCTGCGTTGCCAGTGGCCGTGCTTCCGGTCAGGGCGTCGCCGCTCACCTGCACGTCGCCGGTCCTGGTCACGTCGAGCACCTCACGGCCCACCGACTCGCTGAAGGTCTTCTGCTCGGTCTCGGTGCGCTTGCCCACCTCGACCTCCTCGGTCACGAAGGCCTGCTTCTGCACGCTGGCCCGCTCGGCTTCCAGATCGACCTTGATGCTCTGGCTGGCCGCGCCCAGCGTCACGTTGCCCTCCACCGGGCGGGCGTCCGTCACCGGGCGGCGCTCGATCACCACCTCGTCGTGTTGCAGGGTCACGTTCACGTTCTCGGTGCGGGTCTCGACCTTCTTGCCGACCTGCACGCTGCCCGCCTGGTACTTCTCCTTGTTGACGCTCAGACGCTCTTCCAGCAGCTGCAACTTGGTGGGGGTCTTGAACAGCGTCTCGTCCTGAAAGTGGTCGGCGGCCATCACCGTGCCGGCGGCGGCCACCGGGGCCACGTAGTCGGTGCCCTTCAGCGTGCGGATGTCGGACACCTGCTGCTCGTCGGTGTAGTCCTGCCCGACGTGATACTCGTTCATGTTCTTGACCTGCTCCTTGCTCAGGCTGTCGAAGAACACGCCGTCACTCTCAAGGCGGGCCAGGCCCACCGGAACCACGACCTCCTTGCTGGTGAACCAGCTGCCGACCTCGACCACCAAGTAGCGCAGCTTGCCGCCGTCGTCGGTCAGGGCCTCGCGGATGGTGCCGATCTTTTCGTTGCCGTTACCGTAGGCATTCATTCCGACAAAATCGGTGTGATTGTCGCCGCTCATATCATAGTTGCGGTCACGGACGAGATCGGACATGGGGGTTAGTTTCGTCATGGTGTTCTCCTTAGATTTAGCCTGCTGTAAAGGTTGGCCCCGGTGACCGGAGCGCCTTCAATTCAATACTGTGACGTGTCACCGAGAAAATATTCTGCTGTTTGAATGAAGATTTGGAAAATTTGAGGAACCATAAGTCCAGCTCAAACTTTCATGTTCGGAATGTGAATGCACATGAGTGTACGCTGCTTCACACTGTCGCCATGACACTCCGTAACGATCCATCCCTGTCTGGCCCGTCCGTCTCGGGAACCATCCCTTCCTCCACTAATGCCAGCGAGCGCGTGCTGAACGAGGCCAACTCGCGCCCCCGCGTCAACTGGCCGGGCGTGTTTGCCGGTCTGCTGGCGGGCGTGACCCTGCTGGTGGTGCTGGGCACGCTGGGCGTGGCGTTTGGCCTGTCGACCGCCAACAGCCTGGGCAACTTCGGCACCGGGGCTATCATCTGGACCGCGCTCATCGTGCTGATCAGCGCCTACATGGCCGGATACACGGCGGTCCGGGCGGGCAACCAGGGCCTGGCTTCACGCGGGCAGTTCACCGGCCTGGTGACCGGCATGCTCATGACGCTGGCCCTGACCCTGTTTCTGTCCAATCTGGTGAGCAGTCTGGTGGGCACCGCCACAAACGCCATCAGCAGCGTCGCCAGTGGCGCGGCTAGTGTGACCGCCGCTGCCGGAAGCGCCGCCGCCAGCAATCCCGGAACCCAGAACGCCGCGTCGAGCCTGCTGGGCAGCCTGAACCCCGACACCCTGGGGCAGATCATCGGTGACGCCAGCCCAGCCCTGAGCCAGGCGCAGTCCACCGCCGCTGCCAACGTGGTGAGCGGCATCATCACGCGGGCCAGCAACGACCTCGGCAACAACCTGGGCAACGTCACCAACCTGTCGGACTTCGTGACCAACCGCGTGAACAACATCCAGAAGGCGCTGAGCGGCCCCGAGTTCGTGACCCGGTTGCAGCGTCAGGGGTTGAGCCAGAGTCAGGCTCAGGCCACCCAGACGGCCATCGTGACCCAGGCCAAGCAGGTGCAGCAGCAGGCCACGCAGGCCGCCGAGACCACCGCGCGCATTGCCCGTCAGGCCGCCACCAGTGCCGCCTGGGGCAGCCTGCTGGCCGCCGGTCTGATCATCGGGTCCGCCACCTTCGGCGGAAACCAGGCCGCCAGCACCCGTCGCAAGATCGACACGGCACAGGGCCAGCACGCCTAAACTGACGACCAGCATAGACCATGCTCAGAAAGGGCCAGCCGCTTGCACAGCGCTGGCCCTTTTTCTGTCGTTGCGTTCTTGCGCCCTGACGGCAACCATCGCGGGGAATGGATCGGCAGCGTATGCTGCCTAACAGGATGACGACCCCTTTTTGCCTGCGAATGAGCGCCACTACCGCACTGTGCGGCGTTTCTGTTGTCTCACTCCAGAGTCCGGTCAGCAGATGATCCTGGTCGCCGGAAGCGCCAACATCGACTTCGTGACGCGGGTGCGGCACATTCCGGCCCCCGGCGAGACCGTGCTGGGAAGCAGCTACAGCGTTTCTGGCGGGGGCAAGGGGGCCAATCAGGCGGTGGCCTGCGCCCGGGCGGGCGGGCAGGTGGCCTTTCTGGGGGCGCTGGGACACGACAGCTTTGCCGGCACGCTGCGCCAGTCGCTGCGGGAGAGCGGCGTGCAGGACCTGAGCGTGCAGCTGGACCTGCCCACCGGGGCGGCCTTTATCAGCGTCTCGGAGGCGGGCGAGAACGCCATCACGGTGGCGTCGGGGGCCAATGCTGGCCTGTTGCCGGAGATGCTGCCCGAATTGACAGGGTTCACGCACCTCGTCATGCAGCTGGAAATCCCGCTGCCCACGGTTCTCACCTATGCCCAGACGGCCAGAGCTGCGGGCGTGCGGGTCATTCTGAATGCCGCTCCCGCAGCAGACCTATCGCCGGAACTGCTGAACTGCGTCGATCTGCTGGTGGTCAACGAAGGTGAGCTGGCCTCGCTGGTCGGCCCCGGCGAGGTGAATGAGCAGCTGCGGCGGGCGGCCCGGCTCGGCTCCGCGCAGGTGATCGTGACGCTGGGGGCCGAGGGAAGTCTGGCGCTGGACAGTCTGGCACCGAATGGGGAAGCCTTCGTCACGGTTCCGGCACGCCGGGTGGCGGTGACAGACACCACCGGGGCGGGCGATACCTACGTGGGCGCACTCGTCACTGCTCTCAGCGAGGGAGCAGCGCTGCCACAGGCCATGTTTTTCGCGGGCACGGCGGCGGCCCTGGCCTGTACCCGCCCCGGCGCCCAGCCCAGCATGCCCACACGAGCCGAAATCGAGGCGGCGCCGCTCACGCCGGGCTGAGATTCTTCAGTCTGCCGACTCCGGCACCGGCACGCTGCCGTTCTGCTCCAGCCAGCTGAGCAGTTCGTACAGGCTGGCGGTGGCCAGCCCGATGCTGGTGTCGGCCTGACCGTAGTACACGCGCAGGGTGTCGCCGTCGGGGGCCAGGGTGGTGCCGCAGGGAAACACCACGTTGTCCACGTCGCCCACCCGCTCGGAGAGGTCGCGCGGCCCGAACACCCAGGGGTCGCTGCGCAGCAGGCACACGCTGGGGTCGTGCAGGTCGAGCAGCGCCAGCCCGTTGCGGTACAGCACGCCGCTGCCGGTGGTCTTCACGCCGTGGTAGATCAGCAGCCAGCCCTTCTC
>JANXWI010000163.1 GCA_025351205.1 Deinococcus sp. | reverse complement strand
GCGCTGCTGAAGCTGGGCGCGGCGCGGGTGGTGATCGGTACGGCGGCGGTCAGGCAGCCGCAGCTGGTGACGCAACTGCTGGATCTGCACGGCCCCGAACGCATTGTGGTCAGCCTCGACGCGCGCTGGCCCGACGTGGCGGTGTCGGGCTGGGCCGAGGCCAGCGGCGTCAGGGTGGCCCAGATGACCGCCCGGCTGGGCGAGGCGGGCCTGGAAACCCTGATCTTCACCGACGTGACCCGCGACGGCACCCTGAAGGGCCTGGACCGTGAACTGATGGCCCAGGTACGCCAGCTGTGGACCAACACCCTGATTGTGGGCGGCGGCGTGGCGAATGTGCATGACACCGCGCTGCTGAGCGAACTGGGGATAGAAGGGGCCATCGTGGGGCGGGCCATCTACGAGGGTACCCTGCCTTATCCGCTGTAGTACAGCGTCAACCGATCTGTGGGAGGCGGTTGGTCAGACTTCTTGGGGTGCCCGGCCCGCTTCCCCTCACCCCCTCGCTGTGCGAGGCCCCTCTGCAAGCAGCTGTACCAGTCTCCCACAAAGGGTAGAGGGGAAAAGAAACCCCGTTAGATCAGTGGATGCTGTAGATCCAGCCGCCCCTACCGCCCCCGGAGCAGCCTCACCAGCCGCAGCACCACCACCGCAGGCACCGCCAGCACCGCCGTCACTGCATTGCCCAGCGCCGCGCCCACCGTGGGCAGCTCGGGTTGCGGCCTGCGGGCCACCGGGCGGCGCTGAAAGCGGGCCGGAAGCAGCCGCGCCAGACCGCGCCGCTGCACCGGCGTCAGTGCCTCGGCGGGCGTATTCTGCATGGCCTGCGCCTCGCTGGCCGAAAGAGTGGTGTCCAGAACCACGCCCTGCTCGGCCACCGCCTCCTTCTTCTCGGGGTTGGCCGCGCCGCCCGCCCGCGTGCCGTACTGCTGCGAGAACACCCAGGTGACCTCGGCCCCGAAAAACACGATCATCGAACTGTAGTAGATCCACAGCAGCATCAGGAACAGCGCCGCCGCGCCGCCGTACGCGCTGCTCCCGGCGATGCGCCCGAAGTACAGGCCGATCAGCACCTGACCCAGCGTAAAGAGAGCCGCCGTGATGCCCGCGCCCACCCAGACCTCGCGCCACTGGAGCTTCACACTGGGCAGAAACTTGTAGATGAAGGCGAACACCGGCGTAAAGAACAGCGTGGACAGCAGGAACGTGCCCAGACGCACGAAGAAGGCCCCGAAGCCGATCAGGTCGCCGACACGCCCGGCAATGATCGCAAGGTAAGTGTTGCCCACCAGAAAGGCGATGATCAGCGCCCCGAAGGTCAGCACCAGCGCGAACGCGATCAGCCGGGTCTTGATCAGCGCCCAGATGTTCTGAACCAGTGTGGGCGGCTTCTCGGTAGGCGTCACGGTTCCCCAGAGCGTGTTGAGAGATCCCTGAAGCTGCACGAACAGCCCGGTGGCGGTCAGAAAGACGGTGGCGGCCCCGATCACCCCCGCCCAGGTCAGGCTGCTGCCGGTGTCTTTGGGGGGCAACAACTTTTCGATGAGCTTAGCCACCTGATCACCCACGCTGCTGCTGATGGCCGCCAGCAGCTGCCCCTGAATATCACTGTTCCGCAGCACCAGCCCCGCGACCACCGTAACCAGGAACAGCAGCGGCGCAATCGCGCTGAAGGCGTAGTAGGCCAGGGCCGCCGCCAGCCGGGGCGCGTTGTCCTGCGAAAAGGCCAGGTAAGCGTCGCGCAGCAGGGCATACAGCCGGGTCAGACGCAGGGCGGGTTTGGCCGGAACACTCACCCGTTCAGTGTAGCGGCAGCCGCCTGAAGCCTGGCTCCACAGGGATGACTGAGCAGTTAAGACGGGCTGGCAGTTGAGACGGGCTGGGCAAAGCGTAAAGCCGTGTTCCCGCGCCAGCGATGTTGCAGGCATCCTAGTACACCATCAACCGATCTGACGGGGGGTCAACTTCTGGTAAGTCATTGGATGCCTAGCCCGTTCACCCCCTCCCCAGCCCTCCCCCCTCAAGGGTGAGGGAGCGAAGCGGCCTAAATTCACCCCGCCCTGATCGGTTGTCTATGTACTAAAGCATTTGTCTGAACTCCGCTGCCGAAATAACAGCCTTTCGTCAGCTCCATTGTCTTCTT
>JANXWI010000143.1 GCA_025351205.1 Deinococcus sp. | reverse complement strand
TGAGCGTGCGGCGCGGCGAGACCCTGGGCATCGTGGGCGAGAGCGGCTGTGGCAAGTCCACGCTGGCCCGCACCCTGGTGCGCCTGTACGCCGCCGACAGTGGCCAGATCAGCTACGACGGGCTGGACGTGCGTTCGCTGGAAGGCGCGGGGCTGCGCGGCTACAACCGCCGGGTGCAGATGATCTTCCAGGACCCCTTTTCCAGCCTGAACCCGCGCATGACCGTGGCGCAGGTGCTGACAGAGGCGCTGAGCGTTCACCGGATGCGGCCTGCCGCGCAGATTCCGGCCCGTGTGGGCGAGCTGCTGTCGCTGGTGGGCCTGCCGCCTGAAGCCGCCGGGCGCCTGCCGCACGAATTCTCCGGCGGGCAGCGGCAGCGCATCGGCATCGCGCGGGCGCTGGCGCTGGAACCCGAGTGCCTGATCGCCGACGAACTGGTCTCGGCCCTAGACGTGTCGGTGCAGGCCCAGGTGGTGAACCTGCTGCTGGAGCTTCAGGAGCGGCTGAACCTGACCGTGCTGTTCGTGGCGCACGACCTGCGACTGGTGCGCCACCTGTCGCACCGGGTGGCCGTGATGTACCTGGGCCGGGTGGTGGAGGTCGCCGAGACCCAGGCGATGTTCGAGTCGCCGCGCCACCCGTACACCCGTGGCCTGCTGGCCGCTGCGCCCAGCCTCGATCCGGGGCAGCGGCAGGGCGCGCCTGCCATCAGCGGCGAGCTGCCCAGCCCTCTTGACGTGCCCAGCGGCTGCGCCTTCAGGACGCGCTGCCCACAGGCATTCGAGCGCTGCGCCGCCGAGCGCCCGCTGCTCCGGACCGAGGCAGGCGGGCACGAGGTGGCGTGTCATCTGTACGACCTGGACCATCCGGTTCACGCGCTGTCAGTTGTTGAAGTGGCAGACGTTGGAGAACCAGACGCCGGATCAGCGGATCAGGCGACGCAGATGGCGCGCCCATGAAGGCATCTGGCGTGAATGCCCCGGCTTTAGATTCCCGACCCACAGATGTGCAGCTCCCACCTTCCGAGGTCCCTACTTTTCAACCCAGGCCACCGCGAAACCGTCCTATCAGCCTGAGCCTGGACCGCACGCTGGGCATTCCGGTGGGGGTGCAGCTGCGTGGGCAGATCGAGTACGGCATCGCCTGCGGTGAGATCGAGCGCGGGGCGCGGCTGCCCAGTGTGCGCGACCTGGCGCACGACTTGGGGGTGGCGCACATGACCGTGGTGCAGGTCTACAAGGAACTGCTCTCGATGGGCCTGATCGTGACCCAGCCGGGGCGCGGAACCTTCGTGGCCGACGCGCCTCGCCCGTCGCCCGACCTGGAACCGCTGCGCGTGCTGATGGAAACGGCCACCCGGCGCGCCGAGGAGGCCGGCTACAGCCTGCGGCAGATCAGCGAGGTGCTGAACGTGCTGCTGGCGCGCGCGGGCCGGGTCTCGCAGGCGGGGGTGGAGGTGCTGCTGGTGGGCCTGTTTCTGGACGCCACCAGCGCCTACGCCCGGACCCTTCAGGACGCGCTGCCCGCCGGAGACCGGGTGCGGGCCATCACGCTCGAAGAGTTGCGGCGCGGCAGTGGTGTAGATCAGGCGCGCGGCATCGGTCAGGCTCAGCGGGCTGACGTGGTGCTGGCGCTGGCCCACCGACTGGGTGAGACCCGTGCCCTGCTGCCGGGCGTGAACCTCATTCCGGTCAATTTCATTCCGTCGGAGGGCACGCGGCAGGCGCTGGCGTCGCTCAGTCCCATGACGCGGCTGGCGGTGGTCGCCACCTTCGAGGAGTTTCTGCCCACCTTCCTGGCCGGGGTCAGGCGCTTCGCGCCGCACGTCACCGAGGTGCGCGCCAGCCACGTCCACTCGCCGGACCTGGGCGGTCTGCTGGGCTGGTGCGGCGCGGCGGTCTACGCCACCGGGTCGGAGGTGGTGCGGGGGCTGGCGGGCGGCACGCCCAGTTTCGAGTACCGCCACACCATCGACCCGCGCGACATCGAAACGCTGGTGCTGCCCGCCGTGAACGCCTGCCGCAACGCGCCCAATCCGGAAAACCCAGACTCGCCCACACAGCCCCAGGAGGCACGGACATGACCCCGATACACGAGATGAACTGGATGCAGGTCGAGGAGTATCTGAAGCGTGATGACCGCTGCGTTCTGCCGCTGGGCAGCACCGAGCAGCACGCCTACCTGAGCCTGGGTGTGGACAACATCCTGCCCGAAAAACTGGCGAACGACGCCGTGGGGCCACTCGGCATTCCGGTTTTCCCGGTGCTGCCCTACGGCATCACGCCCTACTTCCGGGGCTACCCTGGCAGCGTCAACATCCGGGTGCAGACCTACCTGAGCATCGTGCGCGACATTCTCGACGCCGTGTACGAGCAGGGTTTCCGGCGCATTCTGATCGTCAACGGGCACGGCGGCAACACGCCTGCACAGGGCTTCGTGGCCGAGTGGATGGCTGACCACCCCGGCAGCCGGGTCAAGTTTCACAACTGGTGGAACGCGCCCCGGGTCTGGGCGAAGGTGATGGCCACCGACCCCAACGCCAGCCACGCGTCCTGGATGGAGAATTTCCCGTGGACGCGGCTGGCGGGCGTGACCCTGCCGGACGAGGAGAAAGCGGCGCTCGACTTTAATGTGCTGCGGCTGCTGGGGCCGCAGGAACTGCGCGGCTACCTGGGCGACGGCAACTACGCGGGCAGGTATCAGCGCCCGGACAGCGAGATGCAGGCCATCTGGGACGCGGCGGTGCAGGAAACCCGTGAGCTGCTGGACAGCGGCTGGGTAGATGGGGGCGGGACGCAATGACTGCACCGCAATACTCTCCAATCCTGATCTGGGGGGCCGGGGCCATCGGCGGGACCATCGGGGCGTATCTACGGCGGGCCGGGCATGACGTGACTTTCGTGGATGTGGACGCGGGGCACGTGGCGGCCATCCGGGAAGGTGGGCTGAAGATCGTCGGCCCCATCGAAGAGTTCATGGTTCGGGCACCGGCTTTTACGCCGGCTGAGATGCGAGCGGTCACACTGCCTCGCCTCTGGGACACAATATTCCTCTGTACCAAGGCGCAGGACACCCGCGCTGCCGGGGAAGCGTTGGTTCAGAATCTGGCCCTGGAAGGTGAAGTGGTGTCGGTGCAGAACGGTCTGAATCCGCTGATCCTGAACGAGGTGGTGGGCAGAGAGCGCGTGCTGGGCAGCTTCGTGAACTTCGGGGCGGATTATCTGGAGCCGGGCACCGTGACCTACAGCGGGCGCGGCGCGGTGGTGATCGGTGAGCAGGACGGGCAGCTCACGCCTCGCGCCCGGCGGCTGCACGCGCTGCTGCGTCAGTTTGAGCCGGAGGCGGTGCTCAGCCCCAACATCATGGGCTACCTCTGGAGCAAGCTGGGCTACGGCGCCCTGCTGTTCGCCACCGCCCTGACCAACGACGGCATCGCCGACGCCCTGGCCAGAGCGGAAGACCGAGGGCTGTACATCGAGCTGGGCCGCGAGGTGCTGCGGGTGGCCTTTGCGGCGGGCGTGAGGCCGGAAGCCTTCAACGGCTTCGATCCCTCGGCCTTCGTGCCGGGCGCGAGCAGCGCCCAGGCGCAGGCCAGCATGGACGAGATGGTCGTGTTCAACCGCCGCAGCGCCAAGACCCACAGCGGCATCTGGCGCGATCTGGCCGTTCGCCGGCGCCGCACCGAGGTGGACGCGCAGCTGGGCTGGGTGCTGCATTTCGGTCAGGTTCACGGCGTCCGGACGCCCCTCACGGCGCGGCTGATCCAGCTGATCCACGACCTCGAAGATGGGCGGCGGGCGCTGGGCCGGGACAACCTGAACGAGCTGCGTCCCCTGCTGCTCCAGGCCCAGGTATGAAGGTCCAGATTATGAAGGCCCAGGCATGAAGGTGCAGCTATGAAGCTCGACTTCACGGGTCAGACGGTGATCGTGACCGGGGGCGCACACGGTTTCGGGCGGGCCATCGCTCACGCCTTCGCCTGGGGCGGCGCGGCGGTCTGGGCCTGCGACACCAACGCACAGGGCCTGGGTGAAACGGCCCGGCTGGCGTGGCACGACGGGCTGAGCGTGCAGACCCGCACGGTGGACGTTGGAGACGGCGCGGCGGTGCGGGCGTTCGTGCAGGAAGTGGTTCAGGCGACGGCGCGGCTGGACGTGCTGGTCAACAACGCGGGCGGGGT
>JANXWI010000111.1 GCA_025351205.1 Deinococcus sp. | reverse complement strand
GCAAGCGCGGCTCGGGCATGAACGGCGGCAACGACGAGCGCGAACAGACGCTCAATCAGCTGCTGGTGGAGATGGACGGCTTCCAGAGCCAGCACGACATCATCATCCTGGCGGCCACCAACCGGCCCGACGTGCTGGACGCAGCGCTGCTGCGTCCGGGACGCTTTGACCGGCAGGTGGTGGTGGACGCGCCCGACGTGCGGGGCCGCGAGACGATCCTCAAGATCCATGCCCGCAAGAAGCCGCTGGACCCAGGCGTGGACCTGAGCATGGTGGCGCGTCAGACGCCGGGCATGGTGGGCGCGGACCTGGAGAACCTGCTGAATGAAGCCGCACTCCTGGCCGCCAAGGGCGGGCACAAGCGCATCACCAGCAGGGACGTGGACGAGGCCCGTGACCGGGTGCTGATGGGGCCGGAGCGGCGCAGCATGGTGATCAACGACGCTGACAGGCGCGTGACCGCCTACCATGAGGTCGGGCACGCCCTGGCCGCGCAGCTGCTGCCGCACGCGGACCGGGTGTCCAAGCTGACCGTGGTGCCGCGTGGCCGGGCGGCGGGCTACATGATGCCGCTTAGGGAAGACCGGGTGCATTACGTGCGCCCGGTCCTGGAAGACATGATCGCCGTGGCGCTGGCGGGCCGCGCCGCCGAGCAGGTGGTGTTCGGGGCCGTGACCACGGGAGCGCAGAACGACTTTCAGCAGGCCACCAACATCGCAAGGCGCATGGTGACCACCTGGGGCATGAGCGAACGCCTGGGCAAGGTGTCGCTCGCCAGCGACGAGAGCGCCTACCTGGGCGGCGGAATGCAGCCCGCCCAGTACAGTCAATCCACCGCCCGCGTCATTGACGAGGAGGTGTCGCAGCTGATCGCCCGTCAGTACGAGCGGGTGCTGGCCCTGGTGCGCGAGAACCTGCCTCGCCTGCACGTCATCGTGCCCGAGCTGATCCGGCGCGAGACCCTGATGGGCGCGGAGTTCTCGGTGCTGCTGGCCGGAGGCGAACTCGACGAACTGGTGATTCCCGAGCCGCCGCCCAGCGGAACGGGCGGACTGGCTGGGGCCTGAAGGTTCAGCGCAGCGTCCGCACTGCCGGAGCCGGTCCTGGACAGAACAGTGCCACTGGCGGCGCTTGCCCGCTCCAGTCGGTCAAAAAGAGGACGCCATTCTGATGAATGCCCCGATCAGCGCGGCGGGTCGGTCTTCTTGGCCTCTGGGCTGATCTGGCGCTCGTCCACGCTGGTAACCGTCGGGCCGGGGGTGACCGGATTGCTGGCGGCGGGTTGACCGGAGATTGCCTGACTGGAGATTGTCTGATTGGGGGCCGGCTTGTCGAGGGTCGGGGAGGGGACAGGCGGCCCGGGGTCGTGGCTCAGGCGCACCTCGATGGCGGCGGGACCGGGCACGCCCAGGTCGGCGCTGTCCATGGCGACCTTGATGCGGCGGTTGAACTCGCGCCCCACCGCGAACTGTGCCTTGGGCAGCACCTTGAGCAGCGCCCTGAGTTCGGTGCCGTCGCTTCCCAGGCCGGTCACGCCCTGCACGTCGGGCGCGGCCAGGAATCTGCTCTGCCACGCCGGATCGGTGTGCAGGCCAGTTGCGACCTGCTGCATCACCTCCAGCGCCCGGTCGATGTCGGCCCCGTTGGGTACCAGGTAGGTGGCGAGCACCTGCGACCAGTCCTTGCTGCTCACGCTGACGGTCAGCATCTGGCCGTTGGGAATCAGGTGAACGGTGCCGTCGAGCGCGCGCAGCACCGTCAGGCGCAGCGACAGCCGCTCGACGGTGCCGCTGAGCGTGCCGCTGTTGACCCGGATGATGTCGCCCACCCCGTACTGGTCTTCGAGCAGGATAAAAAAGCCGGTGAACACGTCCTTGATCAGGCTCTGCGCCCCGAAGCCCACCGCCAGCCCCAGCACCGAGACGCCCGCCAGCAGCGCACTGGCATTCACGCCCAGGGCCTGAAGGACCGTGATGCCCGCCAGAATCAGGATCACGATCCTGAGCGACCCCTCGGTCACGCTGGTCAGCGTCTGCACCCGCACGCTGCGGCGGTTGAACTCGGTGCTGGCCCCCGGCACCACCCGGCGGGCGGCCAGCGTCACCAGGTTCCAGGCGATGAAGGCCACGGCGGCGACCACCACCACCTGCCCGCTGCTGGCCCGGAAGCCGTCGGCAATCAGGGTGCCCTGATCGTACAGAATCGGTACGCCCGCCAGCCCCAGGGTGTGTACGGCGGCGGCCAGGGTGGCGTATATGGCCACCAGCAGCCACACGGTGCGGGCCACCAGCGCCACGTTGCGGTGAATGGACGGCGTGACCAGCGACAGCAGCGCGGCCACCACCCGCCACACCGCGTAGCCGACCAGCAGCGTGAAGCCCAGCTTGAACCACGACGCCGGCTGCGAGAATTGTAGGATCAGTTGGTCCACGCCCATCAGGGTAGCGGAGTCGGGATGAGGGTGGGGGCGGCCCGCGTCGCCTCAGTCCGCTAAACTTTCGACCAGCCCCCAGCCAGTTCCTGCCTGAGCCGCACGATCAGCCTGGTTTTCCAGGCCAGGTCCGCACGTTTCAGCGCGTTCTCGACGGCCAGGGCGTCGGCGCTGCCGTGCCCGATGTAGCTCAGGCCGTTCACCCCGATCAGGAGGCTGGCCCCGTAGGTGCTGGGACTCATGCGCTTGGCCACCGCCCGGATGGACTGGCCGACCAGCAGCCCTCCCAGCCTGGTCAGCAGGTTTCTCCCCAGGCCGTCACGGATCCAGCCGAAGATCACCCGCGCCTCGCCCTCGGCCAGCTTGAGCACCACATTGCCGGTAAAACCGTCGGTCACCACGATGTCGGTGGTGCCCAGAAACACGTCGCGGCCCTCGACGTTGCCGTGAAAGTTCAGCCTGCCCGCCTGGGCCGCCTGCCGCAGCAACCCGTAGACCTCCAGTGTCAGGGCGTCGCCCTTGTGGTCCTCCTCGCCGATGCTCAGCAGGCCCACCGTGGGGTTCTGGTTGCCCTCGACCACCTTCAGGTAGATGCTGGCCAGCTGCGCCCACTGCGCGAGGTACTGCGGCTTCACGTCGGCGTTGGCCCCGGTGTCGAGCAGCGCGGTGAAGCCCCGCCGCGACGGCAGATGCGTCAGGATGGCGGGCCGGTCCACGCCCTTTAATCGGCCCAGCGTGAGCAGTGAGGCCGCCATACTGGCCCCGCTGTGGCCCATACTGACCACCGCCGAGGCGCGGCCCTCCCTGACCAGGCGGTTGGCCACGTTGATGCTGGCGTCTCTGCGCCCGCGCACGTCGCTGGCGTGCTCGTCCATACCGATCACGTCACTTGCGTCCACGATCTCCAGTGGCAGGGCCGCCGCGCCCGGATACTTGCCCAGCTCGGCGTGCAGCTTCACCCGGTCACCCACCAGCAGCACGCTCACACCGCTCCTGGCCGCCGTCACCGCGCCCTGCACGTTGGGCACGGCCCCGAAGTCGCCGCCCACCGCGTCCAGTGCTATGGGTAAGGGAGCCATGGGATGAGCAGGCTGGGGGCCGGAATCTCTGGTCTGAACGGTCATCTTTTCCTATCTCTCGTCGGTGTCGGCAGCCGTCATGTAGAAGGGCCGTGCCTGATCGCGCTCAGGTTTGTCTGCACGGGCTTCGGTGCGGGCGTCAGGACGGTTCTCGGTGCGGCCCTCGCTGGGCAGGCGGTAGCCGGGGCGCTCCACGGCAGCCCGGATGTCTTTGAAGTCGATATATTCGTCGGCGGCGTTGCGAAGCTCGTAGCTGGTCATTTCGGGAATGCTCGCCACCACCACGCGTTTGCCCTGCGCCCGCAGCACCTCGGCGGGGCGCTCGAAGTCACCGTCTCCGGTCAGCAGCACCGCCACGTCGTACAGGGGAGCTGTGAGCAGCAGGTCGGTCACGATCTCGATGTCGAGGTTGGCGTGGCGGTGCATCTCGCCGTGGTCGTCGGTGCTTTCCTTGAGCACCTTGGTCCGCACGGTGTAGCCCATGTAGGTCAGGGCGTCGATGAAGCGCTTCTGCTTGTCGTCGATGCTGGCGGGAATGGCCGTGTAGTAATAGGCGTTGTACAGCCGCCCCAGACCCGCGAAATGATCGAGAATCTTGCGGTGGTCGAAATTCCAGCCCAGCCGTTTGGCCGCCGCGTACACGTTGGCCCCGTCAATAAACAGTCCGATGCGTTCCATCTGTTTTCTCCTTTTGCATAAACGATTCATGGGTTTGGTGCAATCGCTCGTTCATTTCTGTCACGCCGCGTCCTGGTCATGGCATGGCCGCAGGGCCAGAACCCCGGCAGCATACAAGCTCGCCCCGGCCATTGAACAGGGGAGAGCGGCAGCAGGTCGGAAGTGTGAAGACCCAATCCTGTGGAACGTGCTGAAACGGAACCCCGTCCTGATTCACGTTCCCCCCTGGCGTGCCATACTGGCAGGCTATGAAGGACATCACCTCCCAGTACCAGAACGCTGCCGGGCAGCCCGCGCCCTCTTCCCAGACTCCTGCCAACGCGGGGCCACAGGGCGACACCCACGCCGGATTCGTGGCGATTGTCGGCAAGCCCAACGTGGGCAAGAGCACCCTGCTCAACACGCTGCTCGGCGTAAAGATCGCGCCCACCAGCCCGCGCCCGCAGACCACCCGCAAGGGCGTGCGCGGCATTTCCAACCAGGGCGACACCCAGATCATCTTTGTCGATACGCCCGGCCTGCACCGCCCCAAGGACGCGCTGGGCAAGTACATGAACGGCGAGGTCCACACCGCCCTGACCGATGTGGACGCCGTGGTGTGGGTGGTCGATCTGCGCCACCCGCCCACCGACGAAGACGGCATGGTGGCCCGCAGCATCCGCGACCTGCCGCGCCCGCTGACGGTGGTGGGCAACAAGCTCGACGTGTCCAAGTACCCCGAAGAGGCGCTGCGGCTGTACGTGGCGCTGCTCGAAGGCCGCAGCCACGAAACGGCGAGCGTGATGCTCAGCGCCCAGAACGACGTGAACAAGGTGGCGAGCCTGCGCGAGTCGCTGGCCGCCGGGCTGCCCGAGAACCCCTTCTTCTTCCCGGTGGGCGCGGCCAGCGACCAGAGCCGCGAACAGTGGGCCGCCGAGATTCTGCGCGAGGAGGCCATGAAGAAGCTGCGCGACGAGTTGCCCTACGCCGTGGCCACCCGCGTCACCAGCTGGACCGAGCGCCAGGACGGCCTGCAACGCATCGAGGCCGAGATCGTGGTGGACCGCACCGGGCACAAGGGCATGGTGATCGGCGCGGGCGGCAAGCAGCTCGGGGCTATCGGCGCGGCCACCCGCAAGCAGCTGGAGGTGTTCCTGAACCACAAGGTCTACCTGGGCGTGCAGGTGATCGTGATTCCGGGGTGGAGGGAGGATCAGGAGGCGCTGAGGGAGTTGGGGTATGAGTGAAGGAAGCTAGAGACGTGCCGAATAAATCTAGTAAGAGGAGGGGCCGCCCCCGACG
Source organism: Deinococcus sp. (assembly GCA_025351205.1). GTDB lineage: Bacteria > Deinococcota > Deinococci > Deinococcales > Deinococcaceae > Deinococcus. The sequence continues at coordinate 4,460 of JANXWI010000111.1, read as the reverse complement.
ACTTGCCAATGGCGACCCAGCAGGCGTCTGGATGAGTAAGGGAACCCAGAGACACGCCGGAAGAATCTAGTGAGGGGGAGGGCCGCCCCGACCGATATTGCCAATGGCGACCCGGCAGGCGTCCGAATAAATAAAAGCGTCCAGAGACGCGCCGAATCTATCTCTGTTTGACCCACGAAACTGTCGAGGCGTTGGCAGACGAACATTCCCGCCCTGACGCGCCCTTTCCCCTACCGCCCCGCTATCCTGACCCCATGACCTCCGCCCTGCCTGTCAACATCCTGAGCATCCAGTCGTGGGTCAGTTACGGCCACGTGGGCAACGCCGCCGCCGTGTTTCCATTGCAGCGCCTGGGCTTCGAGGTCTGGAGCATCAACACCGTGCAGTTTTCCAACCACACCGGCTACGGCAGCTGGACCGGGCAGGTCTACGCCCCGGAAACGGTGGCCGAGATCGTGGACGGCATCCAGGCCAGAGGGGCGCTGCCCGGTTGCGGCGCGGTGCTGAGCGGCTATATGGGGTCGGAAGGCACGGTTGCGGCAGTGGTCGCGGCGGTGATGCGGGTGCGTGACGCCAACCCGGCGGCGCTGTACTGCTGCGACCCGGTGATGGGCGACGTGGGGCGCGGCGTGTTCGTGCGAGAAGACCTGCCGGAGCGCATCGCGGCGCTGGCCGTGCCGCAGGCCGACATCCTGACGCCCAACCAGTTCGAGCTGGAACTGCTGACCGGGCGCACCGTGACCACGCTTCAGGACGCCCTGGACGCCGCCCACCTGCTGCGGGGCCGGATGCGCCCGGAGGGTTGCCGCATCGTCATGGTCACCAGCCTGATCCGGCAGGACGCGCCGCCTGAACAGGGCGGGGGAGGCAGCATCGAGACGCTGGCCGTGACCGCAGACGGGGCCTGGCTGTGCCGCACAGGGCTGATCGACCTCGACCCGCCGCGCAACGGCACCGGAGACGCCATCGCCGCGCTGTTCCTGGGCCACTTTTTGCGTACGGGCAGCGTGGCAACCGCCCTGAGTCTCGCCATGAGCGCGCTGTACGCCCTGCTGGAGCGCACCCACGCCGCCGGAACCCGTGAAATTCAGCTGATCGCCGCTCAAGACGACTACGCCCGGCCCCCGCAGATGTTCGGGGCCGAGCAGGTCGAGGGCTGACAAGGATTCCGGCTGAATCGCGTGCAGTGTGCGGGTTCAATCCGACTGGAAGCGGCGGAGCGTCCGCATGCGGGCAGGCGTGGCCAGCCTCCGGTGCAGAAACGGGCTAATGAATCTAGCCAGAGGGCGGGCCGCTCCGACCGACTTGCACCTCCGCGCCGCGCTGTTCTGCCCAAGAAGGGCGCTGTTCACGCCAAGAAGGAGAAGGGGAGGGACGTGTCCCGGATACACGGGAACTGGACGGCACACGTATGAGGGAACTGGGTAGCCTGGACTACAGGTCCCAGACGCAGCCGCCAGCTCCGGCCCTGGATATTCATCCGAGAAAGCACGTGGCCTCATCTGCTCACGAGAGCCTGAACTGTGCTTCATACACGTCCTTTACGGCTGATCGCCCTGCTGTTTCCGCTGCTGCTTTCCGCGCCTGTATCTGCCCAGAGTCAGGCAGCCCAGAGTCAGGCTTCCCAGAAGAAAACCTTCCCCGACGCCAGCACCAGCCCGCTGAGCATTGAGGCCATGCGGAAACGCAGCTATCCCGGCAGCGCCTTCACGGTGCGCCAGACCCTGCAATCAGGCGGCAACTACAGCCGCCAGGTGGTCAGCTACCAGTCCGACGGCCTGCGGATCAACGCGCTGCTGACCGTGCCCAGCGGCACGCCGCCCAGAGGAGGCTGGCCCGCCATCGTGTTCAACCACGGCTACATTCCGCCCAGCGTCTACCGCACACAAGGGCGGTATGTGGCCTATCAGGACGCCTTCGCCCGCGCCGGGTTCGTGACGCTCAAGAGCGACTACCGGGGTCACGGCAGCTCTCAGGGCGAGGCGGTGGGCGGCTACTACGACCCCGGCTACACCACGGACGTGCTGAACGCGGTGGCCAGCCTGCGAAAAGACCCGCGCGTGAACCCCGCCCGCCTGGGCATGTGGGGCCACAGCATGGGCGGCGCACTCACGTTGCGCTCGATGGTGATCGACAAATCGCTCAAAGCGGGCGTGATCTGGGCAGGCGTGGTGGCCCCCTACGAGCTGCTGCAAAACGGCTGGACGCGCGGCCCCGGCGCGGAGGTGATTCCTAATCAGCTCGTCCACCGCCGCTTCGAGGTGATTGCCAAATACGGCACGGTGGAGCAGAACCCGGCCTTCTGGCGGGCGGTCAGCCCCAACAGCTTCCTGCAAGACGTCAGTGGGCCATTACAGCTGCACCAGGGCACGGCGGACGCCGAGGTGCCCGTCACCTTTCATCAGGCGCTGGAAAAAGGCCTGAAGGCGGCGGGCAAGCCATACACGGCCTACGTCTACAGGGGCGACAACCACGACCTGAGCCGCAACCTGACCCTGGCCCTGACCCGCAGCGTGGCTTTCTTTAGGGCGAAGCTGTAGCCCGCCGGTCCCGACTGTGACGGCAGCATGAACAGGGTGGAGGCAGGCCACCGACCATGACTGGGTATGATCTGCCTGTGCCGTTCTTTCTTCCGCCCCTTCTGGCCGCGCTGGTGCTGGCCGTCCTGAGCTTTTTGGTGTCGTATCCGCTGAACCTGGGTTCGGTCCGGGTGGACGTGCTGGGGCTGGGCCTGCTGGCGCTCGCGCTTGTCAGCCTGCGTATTGCCTTCCGGCAGGCCGGGGCCGGGGCGCTGGCGTCGGGCGTGCGCGGGCCGCCGTGGTTTACGCCCGCCGCGCTGGCGGTGGCGGCCCTGATCGTTTTCCGGGCGGTGCAGGTGTTCCGTGTCTGAATCTGCCCTCATCCGGCCAGCCAGGCCCACCGACGCCGCGCGGCTGGCGCACATCCATGTCACCAGCTGGCGCGAGACGTACAGCGGGTTGATGCCGCCTGAGGTTCTGGAACGCATGACAAGCGAGGCGATGCGGCAGCGCCGGGAGCAGGGCTGGCTGCACACCCTCTGGCAGGAAACGGACTGCGTGCAGGTGGCTGAATTAAATGGTCAGGTGGTGGGCTTTGCCAGCGGCGGAGCGCTGCGGCCCCACACGGTCATTCCTGGCGACTACGCCGCCGAGCTGTACACGCTGTATGCGCTGAAAGAGGTTCAGGGGCGCGGGCTGGGACGCTCGTTGTTCGGGGCCGCAGCGCGTGAGCTGCACGGGCGCGGCTTCGTGGGCCTGGCGCTGTGGGTGCTGGCGACCAACCCCACCCGGCAGTTTTATGCCCACCTGGGCGGGCGTGAGCTGGGGCAGAAAGTGGAAGCTGTGCCGGGCGGCGAACTGGTCGAGGTGGCGCTGGGCTGGCGCGACTTAACCCGGCTGTTCTGAACCCGGCTGTTCTGACGGCCAGGGCAGAAAGGTGCTGAAAGGTGCTGGTGCCGCGCGAAAAGCCATGCACTGCCGGCGTGCAGGTCTGAATTTCAGCGGGCAAGAGGATGGGCTGAAAGGGCCAGAACATCAGAATGAATAGCTTGACAATCCGTGCATACCGCGCTATATTTTATTCATAACCGTCCGCGAAGGGCGGATTTTTTATGCCAGTCTGACGCGCTCTGCCTCTGCTACCCTCAGGCCATGACGAAGGTGGCGACAGTCCAGTGGACCTCTAAACGGGCGGCAGCCGTACCGGGCAGCGTCTTCACGCTGATGAACGGGGCGCTGGCCCAGGCGCGGGCGGCGGGGCTGAACATCATCGACCTCTCGATAGGATCGTCCGACCAGTCGCCGCCGGAAGTGGCGCTGGAGGCCGTGCGTCAGGCCACCCTGAACCCGCTGAGCAACCGCTACCCGCTGTTCGCCGACACCGCCCCGCTGCGGCACTCGGCGGCCCGCTACATGGCCCGCAGGTTCGGCGTGACGCCTGACCCGGACAACCAGGTGCTGCCATTGATCGGTGCCCAGGAGGGGCTGGCCCACCTGCTGCTGGCGACCACCGACCCCGGCGACACGCTGCTGCTGCCCGACCCCTGCTACCCGCCCTACTACGGCGCGGCGGCGGTGGCCGGGCTGAACGTGTATGCCCTGCCACTGCTGCCGGAACACGGGTTTCTGCCGCTGCTGGCCGACGTTCCGGCGAGCATACGGCCCCGCGCCCTGCTGCTGAATTATCCCAACAACCCGACCAGTGCCGTGGCGAGTCTGGACTTCTTCCGGGCAGCGGCGGAGTGGTGCCGGGCGCGCGGCACGCTGCTCATCCACGATCACCCGTACGCTGAGCTGAGTTACGCGGGCGCAGCGGAGGCCGAAGATGTGGCCCCCAGCGCCCTGCAAGCGTGCACAGACGGCAGTTTTGAAGGAACCGTGGAGCTGCACAGCCTGTCCAAGTCGCACCACATGGGCGGCTACCGGGTGGGCTTCGCGGTG
>JANXWI010000099.1 GCA_025351205.1 Deinococcus sp. | reverse complement strand
CACCGTTACCCCGACCGGGTGCTGATGCTGGTCACCACCCAGTGCGCGAGTTACTGCCGCTACTGCACCCGCAGCCGCATCGTGGGCGACCCCAGCGAGACCTTCAACGTGGCCGAGTACAAGCTGCAACTCGACTACCTGCGGGCCAACCCTCAGATCAGAGACGTGCTGCTGTCGGGCGGCGACCCGCTGACGCTGGCCCCCAAGGTGCTGGGCAACCTGCTGAGCGAACTGCGTTCCATTCCGCACATCGAGATCATCCGCATCGGCACCCGCGTGCCGGTGTTCATGCCGATGCGCGTCACCGACGAGCTGTGCGAGGTGCTGAGCGCCCACCACCCGCTCTGGATGAACATTCACATCAACCACCCGCGCGAGATCACGCCGGAAGTGGCCGACGCCTGCGACAAGCTGACGCGGGCGGGCGTGCCGCTGGGCAACCAGAGCGTGCTGCTGCGTGGCGTGAACGACCACCCCGTCATCATGCAGAAGCTGCTGCGCGAGCTGGTGAAGATCCGGGTGCGCCCGTACTACATCTACCAGTGCGACCTCGTTCACGGCGCGGGCCACCTGCGAACCACCGTGTCCAAGGGCCTGGAAATCATGGAGAGCCTGCGCGGGCACACCAGCGGCTACAGCATTCCCACCTACGTCGTAGACGCGCCCGGTGGCGGCGGCAAGATTCCGGTGGCCCCCAATTACGTGGTGTCTCAGAGCGCCGACAAGCTGATCCTGCGCAACTTCGAGGGCTACATCGCCGCGTACAGCGAACCCACCGACTACACCGGCCCCGACATGCTCATTCCCGACGAGTGGCAGCGCCAGGAGCCGGGCCAGAGCGGCATCTACGGCCTGATGATGGGCGAGCGCATCAGCATCGAACCCGCCGGATTTTCCGAGAGCCGCGTGCGCCCGGGGGCCACCCAGCACCGCCTGAACAGCCGCGAGGACAAGTGGGCCGCCTACGGAGTGGGAAGCGTGACCGACACCGCGCCGGACGGCATGATCGCGCTGCCGATCAGCGGGGATTAAGATGATCTGGCATAGAATGCTGGCATGAAACACCTCCACCTTCCCCTGGCAGAAGATATCCACTCCGCCCTGATGAATGAAGCTCAGCGGCGCGGGACATCTGCCACCACACTGGCCCGTGAGGCCGTCGAACGCCTGCTGCTGGAAGCCAGAAGTCAGGCGCTGGAAACGGAACTGGAAGCGTATATCCGGGCCGAAGCGGGCGGTCCCCACGACCTCGACGAGGCTCTGGAAGCAGCGGGCGTGGAGCATCTTCTTGCATCGCGGTGAAGTCTGGGAAGCGGTGCTCGAACCCAGAAGCGGCAGCGAACAGCGTGGAGTTCGCCCGGTGATCGTCGTGATGCGGGAAACGTTCCTGAGAAACGAGAGCTGGCGCAGCATTACCGTGGTGCCGCTCTCCACCAGCGCCTCACAGCGTGGCAGAGGCCCGACCTCCGTGCCTCTCGCACCTGAAGGCAACGGTCTGACTCTTCCCTCTCTGGCCCTATGCCACCAGATCACCACTCTTGACCGGGCCAAATTCAGACAGCGACTCGGCCAACTCGCCCCAGAAGAACTCTTGCGTGTGGAAGAAGGAATGTTGATCGGTCTCGGGGTTGAGCGGCCCTAGAACTGCACGCGTTAGAACTGAAAAAGGAGTCCAAATGACCACCCTCCCCGCCACCCGCCGCCCCGAACTGAAAACCTCCCTCCCCGGCCCGCGCTCGACTGAAATCATGGCCCGCGACGCCGCCCGTCTCTCGACCAGCTACGTGCGTCCCTACGCCTTCGTGCCCGACCACGGCAACGGCGTGTGGCTGACCGACGTGGACGGCAACACCATGCTTGACTTCTTTGCGGGAATCGCAGTCAGCACGGTGGGCTACAACCACCCGCACATCGTGAAGGCCATCACCGAGCAGGCCGGAAAATTCATGCACGTCTGCCTTTCGGATTACCCGCAGGAGCCGACCACGCTGCTGGCCGAGCGGCTGCTGAAGCATGTGGAACAGCCGGGTGAACCGTGGCGGGCCTTCTTCGGCAACAGCGGCGCGGAGGCCGTCGAGGCGGCGGTCAAGCTGGCGCGGCATCACACCGGGCGCAGCCACATCATCAGCACGCTGGGCAGCTTCCACGGGCGCACCTACGGCGCACTGACCCTGACGGGCAGCAAGACCAAATACAAGCGCGGCTTCGGGCCGATGCTGCCGGGCGTGACGCATATTCCGTACCCCAATCCGTTCCGCCCGCCGTTTGGCAGCACGCCGGAACACTGCGGAGACGCGGTGTTGGGGCACCTGAAAATGCTGTTCCAGACGGTTATTCCCGCCGACGAGGTGGCCGCCTTCATCATCGAGCCCATGCAGGGCGAGGGCGGGTATATCGTGCCGCCGATGGGCTTCCTGAAGAAACTGCGCGGGTTGTGCGACCAGCATGGCATTCTGCTCATTTTCGACGAGGTGCAGTCGGGCATGGGGCGCACCGGCAAGATGTTCAGCTTCCAGCACTCCTTGGAGTACGGCGGCGTGCAGCCCGACATCATTACGCTCGCCAAGGGCATGGCGTCTGGAATGCCGATCAGTGCCATGCTGGCCAAAGAAAGCGTCATGACCTGGCCCAAGGGCAGCCACGGCAGCACCTTTGGCGGCAACCCGGTGTCGGCGGCGGCAGCCCTGGCGACCCTGGATTTGCTTGAAGGCGTGGTGCGGCACCCTGGCTGCGGCGACAGCCTGATGGACAACGCGGCGAAAGTCGGCACCTACCTGCTGACCGAGCTGGAAGCCATGCAGCACGAATTCCCCTTCCTGGGCGACGTGCGCGGCCAGGGCATGTTCATCGGCCTGGAATTCGTGGACGCGCAGGGCCAGCCCGACGGCAAACTGCGCGATCAGCTGTCGCAGGAGATGTTCAGCGCCGGGCTGCTCAACCTCGACTGCGGCGAGAGCGTGATCCGCATCAGCCCGCCGCTGATTTTGACGTTGGAGGAAGCAAAAACCGGGCTGGACATCATGCGCGGGGTGTTCCAGCAGCACATCTGAACTTAGAGCATTTGTCAAAAAGGCGTTCTCTTTTTGACCGACTGGAAGGAGTGAATTTAGTCGAGGATTTGGGAGAATGGAGCTGACGAAAGGCTGTTATTTCGGCAGCGGAGTTCGGACAAATGCTTTAGCTACAGCCGAAGCAGCGGACGCCACCACGGGATCAGGGCCAGCACGCACAGCAGGCTGAGGCTGAAAAACAGCGCGGCGGTGCGGTATTGCCCCTGATTTGTTTCGCGCCGCCTGTACAGCACGTTGCCCAGGTGTGCGAACAGCACCGCCAGCAACATGCCGCCGATGTGCTCGACGGCGAAAAAGCGCGTCTCTGAATTTTTCAGGGCCGCGCCGAAGTTGTCCAGAATGCCCTGCATGTACGGTGACACGCCGATGTATAGGGCCAGCCCGACAATCAGTTGCAGGTACATCAGGCCGGTAAAGCTGCTGGCGGCCACCCGTTCGCGGCGTCCCCAGACGCGCCTGCCGCCCACCCCCGGAAGCAGCAGCGCGAGGGTGTAAACGGCAGACAGCAGCACCAGCCAGCGCAGGACGTTGTGCAGGCCGAGCACGAAGGGGTACATACCCGGAGTGTAGGCCGGGCGTGTGGGGAAAATGGTCCTGCCGGGGCGTTCAGACCCTGCGCGCCGTGCTGTCCACCTTCCGAACTACGGCAGTCTGACTTATGCCGCTCAGGACGCCGATTTTCCAGTACATAGGCAACCGATCAGAGTGAGGTGAATTTAGGCCGCTTCGCTCCCTC
>JANXWI010000091.1 GCA_025351205.1 Deinococcus sp. | reverse complement strand
CGGCAGAAGGCCAGGATGTCGGCGGCCAGTTCGCGGCTGGGCAGCGTTCCGGCCACCGTGACCACGTAGGCCTTGGGCACGCTCAGGCGCTCCGGGTGCGGGCTGGGCACCACCGCCGCCTCGGCCACCTGCGGGTGCTCGATCAGCAGGCTTTCCAGTTCAAAGGGGCTGATGCGGTAGTCGGCGCTTTTGAACACGTCGTCGGTGCGGCCCACGTAGAACAGGTAGCCGTCCTGGTCCCGGCGCACCACGTCGCCGGTGCCGTAATACTTGCCGCCCAGCGCGGCCCGGGTCTTGTCCGGGTCGCCCGCGTAGCCGACCATCAGGCCCACCGGGCGCTGCCCTTCGCTCAGCGGCAGGCTCAGCTCGCCCTCGTCGCCCTCCTGACCGTCCACGCCGATCAGGGCCACGCTGAACCCCGGCAGCGGGCGACCCATGCTTCCGGCCTTGACCGGCTGCCCCGGCGTGTTGCCCACCTGGGCGCTGGTCTCGGTCTGCCCGAAGCCGTCGCGCAGGGTCAGGTTCCAGGCCCGCTGAACCACCTCGATCACCTCGGGGTTGAGCGGTTCGCCCGCACCCACGGCGCTTTTCAGCTGGCCTTTGTACTCGGCGAGCGGCTGCTGGATCAGCATGCGCCACACGGTGGGCGGGGCGCACAGGCTGGTGACGCCCAGCCTGACCACCAGTTCCAGGGTGCGGCGCGCATCGAAACGCTCGGCATTGACCACCACCGCCGCGCCGATGGTCAGCGGCACAAAGAAGTTGCTCCAGGCATGCTTGGCCCAGCCGGGCGAGCTGATGTTCCAGTGAATGTCTCCGGGCTGCATTCCCAGCCACGCCAGCGTGCTCAGGTTGCCCGCCGGGTAGCTCTGGTGGGTGTGCGTGACCAGCTTGGGCCTGCTGGTGGTGCCGCTGGTGAAGTACAGCAGCATCGGGTCTGTGGCGTGCGTGTCGTGCGTGGCCTCGTAGGTGGACGGCTGCGCGGCGGCCTGGGTCCGCAGGTCAGTCCAGCCCTCGGCGGCCCCGATGGAGAAGCGGCTGAAGCCGCGCAGCCCCGCGAACTTGCCCGTCTCTGCGGCCTCGGTGACCACGTGCTTCACCTCGCCGCGCGTCAGCCGGTCTGCGAGGTCGTGGGGCGAGAGCAGCGTGGTGGCCGGAATCACCACCGCCCCGATGCGGATGGCCGCCATGAACACCGCCCATAGTTCCGGCACGCCGCTGACCATAAGCAGCACCCGGTCGGTGGGCCGAACGCCCGACTGCGTCAACAGGTTGGCGACCCGGTTGGCCTGCGCCTCCAGCTCGGCATAACTCTGAGTGCCACCATCCCAGACGAGCGCCGGGGCGTCGCCCATCTGCCCTGCCAGCGGCCTGAACACGTCGTTGGCCCAGTTGAACACGCCCAGCTCCGGCCAGGCGAAGGCGGCCCGCTGGGCGTCGTAGTCTTCCCGGTGGTCGGTGATGGCGGCCAGGGCGGCCTGAAAGTTGGCCGTGCTCTGTGTCCGGTCCGGTGTCCGGTCTGGCCCGGCAGCTTCAGGAGAGGAACTGGCGGAGGGCGACGGTGAGCGGGGTTGACTCATATGAACCTCGTCTGGAAGCGCGACTGTTGCCCAGGCATGAACCCAGCCGTATCGGTGGCGGGACCGGGCCAAACACAGAGCTGCACCGTATGGTCTGCTGGAAGAAATAGACGTGACGTGCGCCCTCAGTGTAGCGGCCCGCAGAGGTTCCAGAGGCGCGGACGCAGGCTGCTCCGGCTGCGGGCCGAAAAGCCTGCGCGTGCCAGGCGCTTTTAAAAGCCAGGGCAGGCGTGCCCAGATGTGCTGTTCAGCTCAAAAACGAGCAACCACCATCGACAGAGCTGCTCTCTTTATGACAGGAGGCAGGACGCAAAGAAGCAGCCACATTGTATTGAGTTGCATCAAATCTTTTACATGAAAGCTTACCAGCTTCTAATTTCTCGGAGAAGCCAGCATCTGCTCGAAAACCAACGTCAACTGGGCCGGGTCAGCGTTCTGGCGGCGGGCTGACCGCTTCCACGGCGCTGAAGGTTTCCAGAAAGCTGTAGGTGTGCAGGGTGTCCTTCGGAATGAGGTAGGTGTCGCCCACATGCACCTCATGGGTTTCACCGCCCACCGTGACCTCGGCGCGGCCCTGGAGCACGTAGCCCACCACCTCGTAAGGGCTGGCATGCACGTCCTTGCGGGTACCGGGAACCTCGCCCGACCACAGGCGCAGCGCGACCTGTTCGCCGTGGGCCAGCGTCTTGCCGTCCGAATTGGGATTGGTTTTGCTCATGCCTTTATGCTGGGGCACGGTTGTGGGCCGGGCGTGTGCAGAAAGTGAATGCCCGGCGTTGCTGCCGCTCACGCCCTCATGTGGGTGGGCAGAACAGTCATTGCCCAGTCACAGCCCAGTCCAGTCACAGCCCAGTCACAGCCCAGTCCCGGGTCAGTCTCTGGGACGGCTGCGCTGCACCAGCCACGCGGCGTACAGGCTGACGGCAATGGCTATGGCGTGGGCCAGCGGGGCGTGCCGGGTCACGGCCCATGCCAGCGCCACCGCCGAGGCGATCAGGTGCAGCCCCAGCCCGGCCAGGTGGTTCATGCGCTCGTGGCGGGTGGCGTACATCGGCGTGCGCGGCAGGGGGTCGCTCATGGCGTCGTGGGCCTCGGCGTAACGGATCAGCAGCAGGATGCCGAACACCAGCATCAGGCCCGAGAGCAGGATGTAGGCCACCCCGGCAGGCCAGCTGGCCGGATAGTCCACCGCCCCGAGCGCGCCGTGCAGCAGCGACGCGGCAATGGTCAGCAGCGCCAGCGAGAGCGTGGTGCGGGTGCTGTAGCTGGGGGCCGTGCCAAAACTGGATTCGGACCTGGACATGTCGTGTTCACAGTACGCTGCCGGGCTGGAGCAGACCGTAAGTCAGGCGGGCGGGCAGGCAGGTCTGATCTGAAAAGTCTGAGACTCATAAATGGCCCATGTTTTGTTCATTCTCTTCGGACCTCCTTCCTCGGAGGAGAAGGGTGGCGTGGGCGCTCGCGCTCCTGACCGGAACAGCGCCTGAACGGCTCTTCATTCCTCAGCTCTGCATCAGCAGCGCCGCTTCTTCCAGCCTGGCGTACCTGCCGCCGCGCCGCCGCAGCGCCTCCGGCGTGCCTTCCTCGGCCACCACGCCGCCGTCGAGCACCACTACCCGGTCTGCGGTGCGGGCCAGGCTCAAACGGTGCGTGACGATCAATGCCGTGCGCCCGCGCATCAGGCGTTCCAGCGCCTCCACGATGCTGGCCTCCGATTCCGCGTCCACGGCGCTGGTCGGTTCGTCGAGCAGCAGCACGGCGGGCCGGGCCAGCAGCACCCGCGCGATGGCGAGGCGCTGGCGCTGACCGCCCGAGAGCTTCACGCCGCGCTCGCCCACCATCGTCTGAAGACCGTCTGGAAGTGCTTGCACAAACTTCAGGGCGCTCGCCACCCGCAGCGCGTCCTCCACCTCCTGCGCTGACGCCTCCGGGCGGGCGTAGCGCACGTTTTCCAGCACCGTGTCGTGGAACAGGAAGGTGTCCTGTTGCATCACGCTGGCCGCCCGCCGCAGACTGGGCAGGGTCAGGGTGCGGACATCATGCCCGTCGAGCAGTACCCGCCCCGACTGCGGATCGTAGGTGCGGGTCAGCAGGCCGACGAGGGTGCTCTTGCCTGCGCCGGAGCTGCCCAGCAGCGCCACCCGTTCGCCCGCCCGGACATGCAGGTTCAGGCCCCTGAGCACCGGCTGGGCCGGGTCGTAGCCGAAGGTCACGTCCTCGAACACGACCTCGCCGCGCGCTGGCAGCGGCAGCTCTACTGCGTCCGGGGCCTGCACCACCGCCTGGGGCGCGTCGAGCACCTGAAAGATGCGCCGCCCGCTGGCCTCGGCGCGTTGCAGCAGGTCGTTGATGTTCACCAGGTCGTCGATGGGGCCGTAAAAATAGCGTCCGTAGCCCCGGTAGGCCAGCAGCCCGCCCAGCGTGAACTGGCCGCGCGCGATCAGCAGCACGCCGCCGCCCAGCATCAGGATGTTGCCGAAGTTGGCGACGAAGCGCACCAGCGGAAAGGTGCGGTTGCGGATGGTCACGGCCTTCACGCCCTCGGCGTACAGCGCCTGCCCGATCCCGGCCACCTTCTGCGCCTCGGCCCCCTCACGCGCGAAGCCCTGCACCACCCGGATGCCCGCGATACGGTCAGTCACGAGGGCCGAGAGGTCGCCCAGGCGGTTTCTGGCCGCCCTGTACGCCGGGCGCACGTGGCCGTTGTAGCGCCCGAGCATCAGGGCGACGGCCAGCATCGGCAGCGTGACCACCACGCCCAGCACGGGTTGCAGCAAGGTGAAGATGGCGACCACCCCGATGATCCGCAGCGCGTTGCCCACCACGGCGTCGGTGCCGCGCAGCAGCACGTCCTGAATGCCGTCCACGTCGGCGGTGACGCGCGAAAGCAGGTCGCCGGTACGCTGCGACTCGAAGTAGCTGGCCGACTGCCCGGCGAGCTTGTCGTACAGCCGAAGCCGCAGGTCCAGCGTGAGCTGCTGGCCTGCCCGTTCCAGCAGCAGGCCGCGCCAGGCGCTCAGGAGCTGCTGGACGGCGAACACGGCGACGAGCAGCGCGAGTTGCCAGCCGATGTAGCTCCAGTCTGCACCAAAGCTACTTCCCTGACGCTTCAGGCCCACATCGATCACCCGGCCCCAGACCAGCGGCGGGTACAGTTCGGCGGCCACGCTCAGCACCAGGAAAAGCAGGCCCCCGGCCACGGCGCGGCGATACGGCAGCAGCAGGCCGTACAGGCGGCGGGTGACGTTGGGGCCGGTGTTCGGGCTGACCTCTGAACCGTCTTCGGGGCGGGCAGGCGCGGGCATCAGTGCAGGCTAGCGCGGTGTTCAGGCCCTGAAGGGGGCCGATGTTACGCCGCGCCTCACCCCGATTGACCGTGATTCACCCTGAGCCGCCGCGCCCCTTGTCGGCCTTCCAGGTGCCGCCGTAGCGGGCACAGGGGTTCTCGCGCGCTGGCAGTGGTGGCAGTGGGAAGCTGGCTTGAAAGACACAAAAGAGTGCCCTGCGTGCCCTGCTCTGCGCCTGGAAGTCATACTGTTGTGTAAATGTTGCCCGCGCTGCGTGAATTCACCTACCTGACCGCGCCCTCGGCGGCGACCTACCGCACGCTGATGCGGCTGTTCTACGAGGCTCACCTGGGCCAGCAGCACACCCTGCCGCCTGAGGAGGTGCTGGCCGGCGCACGCGAACTGGGCGCGGCCATGTTGCCCGAAGCCCTGCTGCTCGACCTCGACCAGCTGGTGACCTGGGGCAACCTGGGCCGCAGACGCGACACCCGCCGGGTGGGGTCGCTGGCTGAGTACGCCCGGCGGCGCGACCTGTACTACGCCAGTCCGCGTGGGCTGGCCATCGAGGGCTTTCTGGAGGCGGGTCTGGACGCTGCCGAGGAGAGCGTGGCCGTGGGCGCGGGCATCGTGAGCGGCATGGAGGCGCAGTGGACACGGCTGACAGAGCTGCTCGGCGCGGCTGGCGAAATTTCAGATCAGCTGGAAGCTGCCTGGGGGAGCCTCCAGCGGAATTTCCTGGCCCTCTCTGGCGACGTGCGCGCCCTGGCGCTGAATCTGGAACGCAGACTGAGCCTGGAAGCCCTGGACGATTTTCTGGAGTTTAAGGAGGCGCTGCGCTCGTACATCGAGAGGCTGGCGGGTGAGATGGCCGGGCCGGGCCGTCGCCTGAGAGACGGTCTGCTGGCTCTGCCCCCGGAGCAGGAAGCGCGGCTGCTGGGCATTCTCATTCAGGTGCGTTCGGGTCGCCTGACACGCGGCGCGGCGGTCATGGACGCAGAGCAGGCGGGGCGCGTGACCCGGCGCGAATGGCAGGCCCTGCGCGGCTGGTTTTCGCGCAGCGCCGAACATGGCGACGGGCTGGAATACGGGGTTACAGCCCTGCGCGGCGCGGTGACACGGGTGCTGGCCTTCGTGGACGCCGTGCACCGCAACCGTGAGCTGGGGCTGGGCCGCGCCGGAGAGCTGGCCGCCCTGGCGTCACGGCTGGGCGAGCAGCCAGACGCCTCCTCTGCCCGCGAGTTGCTGGCCGTCAGACTGGGCCTGAGTGCGCCGCTGCACGCGCCCGGCGGCAGTACGGGCGAGCCGGTCCAGAGTGCCTGGGCCGAGGCCAGCGAACAGGTGCTGCTGAGCGCCGTGGCGCGCGGCAAGGTCGTCCAGCGCCACAGCGCCGACGTGGGCGAGACCAGCCGCGAGGCGAAGCGGGCCGCCCGTGACGCCCTGCGTGCCGAGCGTGAGAGGCAGAAAGCACTTCTGGCGCTGTTCAAAGACGGCCAGCTCGACCTGACCGAACTGGACCTGCCAGACGGCCAGATGTTGCCCGACGTGCTGGAGTGGCTGTCAGCCGGGCTGAACGCCGGATTCGGGCACGACACCGGGCATGACAGGACGGATGGGCCGGGCGGCGTCACTGCCGGACCACAGGGCCGGCAGGTGCGCGTGACCCTGAACGACACGCCCGCCCTGCTGAGCGTGCCAGACGGGACGCTGTGGATCGAACGGGGCGCAATGGTACGGCTTTTAGATACCGTTCAGCTTATAGACACGGCAGAGGGTCTGGATGGACAGTTGCCAGATGGACACTTGTCAGATGGACAGTTGCCAGATGGACAGTTGCCAGATGGACACTTGCCGGATGAACAGTTGCCAGATGGACACTTGCCGGATGAACACCTGGAGCCAGCGTGACGCTGAACAGTTCTCCAGATTCGGGCCTGTCCGTTCCGGCAGCGCTCACCCAGGCGGCCCGCACGCTGCTCCAGTCGCCGCTGCTCACGGGCGGGATGGAGGCCTTCCGCGAAACCTACGCCTGGCGCAGCGAGTTGCGTGCCCTGTATGCCCGTACCGCCGCGCTGAGCGTACAGATCGGCCCCGGCGTGCTGCGGCTGGTGCTGCCCCCGCCCCACCCCGAGGGCGGACGCGCCTGGGACGGTCTGAAGAGTGCCCGCGCCGCCGCGCTGGTGGCCTGGGTCCTGTGGTATCACGAGTACCTGGGCGTGCGGCTGGGCGAGGTCCGGCAGTTCAGCCTCTCAGAACTGGCGTCGGCCATCGCGGCCAACCCGGGGGCCGCAGACCTCGATTTCAGCGTGCTGAACACCCGCCGCGCCCTGCTTCAGGCGGTGCGCAGTCTGACCGAGGTCGGGGCGCTGCGCATCCTCGACGAGGACGCCGGACGCTGGGAGAGCAGCGACTTTCAGGGCGGGGAGATTCAGGGTGGCGGGGCACTGCTGGAGTTCACGCCCGCCGCGCCCTACCTGATCAGCGAACCGACCCCGTTGCCCGTAACGCCCGCCCAGCGTGCCGCCCGCACCCTGCTGTGCGGCCCGGCCCTGACACGTGCCCAGGACGAGGAGGCCTTTTTTCACCTCCGCAGCGCCGAGGTCACGGAGCTGGAACGCACGCTGGGCTGGACCCTCGACGTACACGGCGAGTACGCGGCCCTCATGCGCGAGGGAGTCACGCACGGCCTGGCCTCGCGCTGGCTGCCGGGCCGCAGCGTGCCCAGCGCCGCCGCCCTGCTGCTGCTGAACGCTGTGCGGG